>CBDUCU010000246.1:0-5925 GCA_965365725.1 uncultured bacterium
ACGCCGGTGCAACTCGCAGCGCGAGACTGCCACGCACTCGCACGCCTCTCGACAAAAGCAACGATTTACTTTTTGACTGCCTTCATCTCGCTTTCAAGCATCACGGGCGCGGGGCCGGAGATGCCGCCGTCTTTTCGTATGCGCCAGAAGTGGACGGCCATAAAAATCGATGCGACAAGCGGGATGCCGATGCAGTGCCAGATGTATGAGCGCAAAAGCGCGTTGGCATCGACAATCGAGCCGCCCAGAAGTCCGAAACGCACATCGTTAAAGGCCGTAATGCCGAGCTGCGGCCCAAACGGCCCCTCATGGCCAAAGACGGGCGTGGCGCGCGCCATATTTGTGCCAACCGTGACGGCCCAAAAACCAAGCTGATCGTCGGGCAACAGGTAACCCGTGAACGATAAAAGCAGCGTCAAGACGAGCAGCACCACGCCGACGCACCAGTTGAATTCGCGCGGGCGTTTGTAAGAGCCTGTGAGCACGACGCGGAACATATGCAGCCAGGTCGTAATCACCATCAGGTGCGCGGCCCAACGGTGCATGTTCCTTAAGAGCTTGCCGAAGGGAACGTCGTGTTCGAGATAGAGAATATCGCGGAAGGCCTGTTCCTTCGTCGGGTGGTAATAAAACATCAGCAGCACGCCGGTGAAGGTCAAGACGATAAAGAGATAGAAGGTGATTCCGCCCATGCCCCACGTAAAGGGATAGCGCACAGCATCGCGGTTGATCTTTGCCGGGTGCAGATGAAGAAAGACATTTGAGAGGACGGCGAGCGAGCGATTACGCGGGTCTGAGCGGTCGTGCGAGACGCGGAAGATGGATTTCCAAAGCTGCGTCTGCTGCGGGTCTTTGTAGTCTTCAAACTCTTTTCTGGCGCGGTCGCGCAACTGCAGGCTCTGCTCCTTAAGCGTAAGACCTTGTTCGCGTGCGCGCTCGACCAGACCAACGCCTGCGGGGGCGACCTTTTTTTCGTCGCCGTTTTTCGACTCAGGACGTTCAGGCTCCATCGACCCCTCCACAAACGTGCTTGAGATAGAATCCTTTAGTTAATCGTCGCCCTCGCCCCCTTGAAAGAATCTTGACGACCGCGCTTAGCCGACGCGAATAAACGCTCCGGGTTCGTCAAACTCGCTCTCCTTGCCCTTCTCCCATTTATAGACGCGATCCTTATTAACCAGTATCTGGCCTTCGGCATCCAGCTCAACGTGCGCGCGATCCATCGGACGCGGTGCAGGGCCTTCAAAATTGACTCCCTCGCTGTCGTAACCGCTTCCATGACACGGGCACTTAAATTTGTTCTCGCTCTCTTTCCAATCGGGCGTGCAACCGAGATGCGTGCAGACCGCCGTGATGACAAACAGACGCTCTGTATTGCGCACGACCCAGATGCGATAGAGTTGTTGCCACTTGGTATCAACGCCGATGCCGTAATCGCCCGGAAACCCGACGCGGAAAGTGTTTGACGGCTCGAAGATGGCGCGCGGTAAAAAGAAGCGCAGAAACATCAGAAAGCTCGTCACGAGAAAACCTGCGATGCTCGCCCACACAATGCGACGACGCATCTTATTGAGCGGCGCGTCTTCAGGCTGCGCGGGCGGGAGGACGGTAGAAGCGGCTTTGGTCGCTGCCGGAACTTTGGAGGCGACGTTTTTTGTAACGCCTTTATTGACCGATGCGGTCGGCGTTGAACTGGTCTTGGATGCTCCTGTATTTGGCGAGACGCGGGCTGCTGTGGGTGTTCCTGCAGGCGTCTCTTTGGCAGGCGTGTCGCCCGCCGGGGCGGCTTCCGCGCGTGTGTTGGTAGAAGCCTCTTTGGCAGAAGGCGTGACGGGAGTCTGCGTCCTTAGGGCAGACGCTTCGGACGTGGGCGGGGCGTTGACACTCGTGTCAATAGACGCATCGGGAGCGCCATTTGAGCTTTCTGCGGGCGGTACTGGATTTTTCTCTTTATCCACGCCGCGACCTCCCTCTCAGGAATCGGTCTTCGGACGGCTACAAATGTTTGTCTGGTTTTGCTCTCCCGCTTGTTCGTATTAAAGACCTGCGTGCGAGGACGGTATAGTTCGCCGTAGAAAGAGACTTTTCCGAGCCTCTCAAACAAATTGAACTATTCAATTGATTTGCGTGACATGAAGTGCGACGCACCCGAATAATGCCTATTAAATTGGCGCGACTGGCGGCAGTTATACTATTTTCTTTCTCTTCGTGGCAAGTTTTTTGTCATTTTACCTTGATGGTTTGCAGACAATTGACAGGAGCAGACATTGCCAAACATACCGCACGTCTTTTTCTACACAAAACCGGGCTGCTGTCTCTGCGATGAAGCAAAACGCGAAATCCAAATGGCCGGGTGCGAAGATGAATATACGTTCGAGGAGATCAATATTGAATCCGACCCCGAATTGAAAGCACGCTTCGGCTGGGACATCCCCGTCGTTTATATCGACGGCGTAGTCTGCTTCAAACATCGCCTGACGGCAGATCAATTCCGACGAGCCGTGCAGGCCGCGCGGCTTTCTCAATCCTGAGAATTGAATTTGCGTCTGAATTAATTTAGCGACCAAACCGCTCGACGTATTCCGCGCTTGTGATAAAAGCCTTGACCATCTCGGCCTCGATAAAATTGCCGTTGTGCCGGTTGAGTTTGCCGAGCCAGAAATCGAAGCCAGCCTGATCGGCATCTCGCCGCAAATAACCAAAATATTCCATCAGCACGAAAGCAGAACTCAACAGGCTTCTTGCATAGTTGTCGTCGCTCAGGACTCGATAGAAAACAGTCGCGCGCGTCTGCGAGCCACTTTTCAAACCATTGACAAGCGCATCGCGTTCGGTTTGGCTGAGCGGCATACCCGTATTTGCGTTGAGCGCGTCAACATATTGCTCGGGCGTTTGAGTGCTCGGATAGCGCGCCAGAAAATCCTGTCGGACGACGAAGTCTTCCATGTATTCGCTCTGATTTGCGGCAAGCAGTTCTTCCCAGTTGCCCTGCCCGACAATCACACCGCGCCCGAGACGTTGCGAGTCGCGCATGAAATCTCGATACATTGGAGTCAGTCCGAGTCCGGCGCGGTTTGCGCGATAGACGAGAAGACCAGTCTGTTGAAATTCGATTGAGAAGAAAAAGGCCGCACTGACGTTGATGCGTCTGACTTCGCGGCAGCCTGCGTTTGATCCGCACTCGGTAATCTGATTGACCCAGAATTGCAATCCATCAGCATCGGGTTCGCGGTTGAGGAAATCGTGATAATGCTGGCGGACAAAAAATTGCGCTTCCTCAATTGGATTTACTGAAGCCTGTATCGTGTCGTCCTCGGCAATCTGTACGGACGCAGTTTTTTGACTGCCGAGGACGGGGCCGCCGGTCGGATTTGAAAGAGCGACCGAAAAGTTTTTGTTGCCTTCGACAAGACCGTCGTCGGTGATAAGGACAGTAAAACTCTTGCTCGTTTCGCCCGGTTCAAAGTCAAGCGTGCCGAGCGTTGTGTTGTAGTCGGACTTCTCCTTCGCCGTCTCGTCAGAAGTTTCATAATCGACAGAAGCTGGCTGCGACGTGTCGCCGGAACGCGTGACCGTGAGCTGCGCACCAATTCCGTTTTCAGCTACAAGATAACTTGCAGCGCTAAATTGAAATGTTGAAGGAACCGTCATTGAAGAAAAGGTCGCCGTAAAAGTTGTATTTACCTCTGGCGTTGAAATTTCGTGCGAGGCTGCGCCGCCGTCAGACCAGGATAAAAACTCGTAAGTTACGCCCTGCAGAGTTTGCGGCGAGAGAACGCCAATTGTGCGTCGCATGCCGACCACGCTTTCAACAGACGAGGGCGCGGTCACAGGTTGGCCGTCGAGCGTCAGTTGTAGCCCAGATGGGTTTGATGCGAGCGTGATCGTCGTCTTGATCGGAAGTATGTCTCGGAAAGACGAATGCGTGAGACCTTCAGAATCTGTCACGGTCAGATGTATCCGGTAGAAGACGTTGCTTGAAGTCTCGCCGGAAGTCGGGATAGTAAACGCGCCGGTTTTTGAGCCGCTTGCCGCAGGCAAAAACGGATGATTATGATCGTCGTGATGAAAATCGACGCGCCAGGTAAATGCTGAAGCCGGAAGCGTCCCGTTTTCCGCATCAGTTCCCTCGCCCGCGTACTGTATTGTCTCGCCCGCACGGTATTTTGCTCCAACAGATGGCGAAGTGATGTTGCCCTGGGGCGGCTGATTAGGAGTAACCGTCAAAACGGCTTCGTTGCTTGTTGCGCTTCCAAAATTATTGCTCACTATGACGCGGAATTTTGCGCCGGAATCTGTCTGCGAGACCGTGTTGATTGTGTAAGAAGAAAGAGTCGCGCCGGGAATATTCGCGCCGTTGCGTTGCCACTGATAAGAGAGCGGCCCTGTGCCGCTTGCTGCCACAGTAAATGTTGCCGCTTGACCCGACGGTACGGTCTGACTTACGGGGTGCGTCGTAATGTTTGGCGTTTGACTCGCAGTGTATTGAACTTTGAGAAGCTGACCGCCCCCTCCACGCGCCAAAACATAGAGAGCACCGTCCGGGCCGGTTCGCAAATCGACAGGAGAAGAAAATCCAGTTGCAAAATCGCTTGAGTTGTTGGTTGATGTGTCGAGTTGTCTGATCCAACCGCTACAGAAATCCGCAAAGAAATATTTGCCTTCATACTCGATGGGAAACGTACGCGCCGAAGGATTGTAGAAAGCGCCGCCCGTAATCGCGCAGCCAGTCGTCGGCCCCGCGCCGTGTCCATAAAAAAAGACCGGGCCGCGATGCGAAGTGTTTGTCGTCGGCCCTTCTGAGCTAGGCCATCCGTAATTGGCACCGGCAACGCCGTCGTTAATCTCTTCAAAAGCATTCTGTCCGACATCATTGATAAACATTCGAGCTGACCCGGGCTGGAATGCGAAAGTAAAAGGATTGCGCAAACCGAGCGTCCAGATCGCACGATTGTTGCCCGTCGCCGTGTTAAAGAAAGGGTTGTCGGTGGGAATCGTTCCGTCGCTGTTGATGCGCAGCATCTTGCCGAGCATGTTGCCGAGCGTCTGCGAATTTGAAGGAGTCGCATTTTCTCCGACGGCAATAAAGAGCTTGCCGTCCGCACCGAAGTGCATCGCGCCGCCGTTGTGATTTGTCGCGTTGCTCAAATTGTCGAGCCGCAGAATAAGAACTTCCGAGCCCGCCTGTGCCACATCGCCGTTGGCGGTAAAACGGCTGACGCGGTTGTGACGCGGAGTAGTATTCACCGTGTAATAAAGATAGACGTATCCATTCGACGCAAAGCCGGGATCAAAGGCGATGCCGAGCAACCCACGCTCGCCGTTCGGGTCAACACTTAGAGAGACAAAAGGGGTCGGCAACAATGCACCATTTTTGATGACGCGCACCTGTCCGCCCTGCAGGCAAACAAAGATGCGACCGTCCGGAGCAAAGGCAAACGCCGTCGGCGATGAAAGGCCCGTCGCCAACTGCGTGAGCGTAAAGCCTGCGGGCAAGGTCTGGGCTTGCGCGATGGAATTAGCGTTGAAGGATAAGAGCGTGAGAATTAAGAGTGCCGCAATCTTTACAGCATTCTTCAATAATGCATAAGAGAAAATCTGATTAACTACAGAGACACATTGGTACAGTTTATTGTTTGAACTGTGCCTGCTGTCGGCGGCTGTCAAATCTTCCTGCTGAAATGAAAACTGTGCTGTTTGGAAAGAACAAGCCCTGCCCCTCATCATTTTTACTTCCTCTCAAAAATACCAGTCCGGCAATGCGTCTATGTCGCATACTGCGGGAGAAAAAGTGTTTATAGAGGCGGGGGAGACTGGGTTCAATACTAACGGGCTTGCACGTCAAAGTGCAAAGCGGCTGCCGCTGTCTCTATTGATGAAAAGAGTCGCGCACGCTCGTTCTCATCAACCGTCGAGCGATAAGCG
>CBDUCU010000247.1:0-5911 GCA_965365725.1 uncultured bacterium
GGTAAAGTCGTCCTTTAAAAAGCCGCGCACAACATTTCTGCTCGTCAGGATGGCCTGTTGGGTTCTGCTGCTCTCCTTTTTAGTTCGCACGCTTCCTTTGCCGCGAGTGTTGCATTTGATGAAACCGAGACGACGGCAACGACGATCCGACACAGAGAATACTCAAGAGATAATGGCCGAAGTGGCAGGACCTCTTGACAGGCTTCTTTCAATGGATGTTTTGGTCTTCGAGCCGATCTGCTGGAAGCGTGCGCCCGTTCTTTATCGATATTTGGCTTTGCATGGCATCGAATCGAGAATCATGTTCGGAGTTCGGAGGACCGATAAAAGCGGTTTTGAAGGTCATGCGTGGCTGGAATCAGGCGGCGTTCCCATTCTCGAATCCAAAGTTCCGCAGTACCACGTGACATACAGTTTCCCCCCTGCGAACACAACGCGAACGGTCGAGAGTTGCAAGTGACAGAGATGGCTGTTCAGGATGATTAATTTTCCCAACCCTGAAATTGAACTTCTGTTTTGCTGCGCACGCACGGTTGGGGCGGAGACCGTCGATACGCGGATCAGGACTTTGTTAAATCAAGGATTGGACTGGGACAAACTACTCCGACTTTCAATGAAGCACGGTGTGATGCCGCTCGTTTACCGCCGAATGAGTAAAAATTTTGCCGAAGAAGTTCCGTCTTCTGCGCTTTTAAAACTTCGCGAACGCTATCAGGCGAACGCGGCGCGAAACACCTTTCTGACGGGCGAACTGCTCCGTCTTATGAACATTTTGGAATGCGAAGGCATTAATGTCTTACCTTACAAAGGGCCGGCGTTAAGTATCGACGCATATAACGATCTGACCTTGCGCAACTATTCCGACCTTGATGTTTTGATTCGACAAAAGGATCTCGCGCAAGCCACAGTTCTGCTTACAAAAGAAGGTTACGAAGGTGAGTTTATTTTAGAGGGCGAGCGAGCGCAGTTCTTTACAAAGCTGTGGTATGTGCAGCCATTTAGAAATCCTCAATCCGGTGTTTATCTTGAAGTTCATTGGAAAGTCGCGCCTCTCTTTTTCTCCTTCGATATCGATGTCGACAAATTCTGGGAGAGTCCGCGAAAGCTCTCGCTTGCGGGTCGGGAAATTGACGCTCTCTCCCTTCAGGACACGTTGCTGCTTTTGTGCGTGCATGGAGCAAAAGATTATTGGTCGAAGCTCGAATGGATTTGCGCGCTCGATGGTTTTATCTATCGCCACTCCGAAATCCAATGGGATGAAGCTTTTCGCAGGGCGCGCCTTTTGGGGAGCGAGCGCATGCTGCTGCTCGGTCTGTTTCTGACGAACGAAGTCTGCGGAACGCAGTTGCCAGAATCCATCGCTGTCCGCGTCAAAGGTTCTAATCCGGTGAGAGTGCTTGCGGATAAAGTCCTGGGTGAGCTGATTGCGCAACAGAGCGGGCTGAAAAGTTTTTTTTCGAGAACCTCTTTCCACCTCGGCGCTCGTGAAAGACTAAGTGATCGGGCAAAGTATTGTGCGCGCGTGGCGACGGCAACCAGTCCCTCGGAATGGGACTTATTTCAACTGCCTCCTAATCTCTTCTTTATCTATGCCCTTGTCAGACCGTTTCGGCGTGCCGGACAAGCAATTCAAAGCTTTATGAAGAGACAGCCTGAAAGCAAAAGCACACACTGAGCGCGTTTGAGACGGCGAAAAAGATGATCAAGGGTAGAGACATTGTCTATATCTCCAGCATCGACTGGAATTTCATCTGGCATAGCCCGCAGGAGATTGCCAAGAGATTCGCAGAAGCCGGAAACCGCGTACTTTTTATCGAAAACATGGGGGTTCGCGCTCCGACGGCGCGCGACGTGCGGCGCGTCGGGCGTAGATTGACGCACTGGGCAGGCGCTTTTGCATCGCGCGGCGTGCGCGAGGTGATGCCAAATGTTTTTGCCTGCTCGCCACTGGTGCTACCGCCGTTCGGCTCGGGTCTCGCACGCGAGGTTAATCGTCGCGTGTTGATTAAACCGATTCTCCGTGCAGTCGAAAATCTACAGATGCGCAACCCTCTGATTTGGACTTTTCTGCCGACAGATACCACGCTCGATTTAATGAAAGAACTGCGAGGCCCGGAAAGCGCCGCAGCTTACTATTGTATCTCTGACTTTAATGAGGTGGCGCGCGATGCCTCGCGCCTCTCAAAAAGCGAGCAGGAAACTGTTTCCATCTGCGACGTTGTTTTCGCCAATTGCACGAAGCTGGCATCGAGGTTCTCTCAATGGAATGAGAACGTTCATGTCTTTCCGGTTGGCGTAAACCTCGAAGCGTTTCCGCTTGAGTCGGTGAACGGTAGCAAAGGTACTTCCCAGAATGGCCCGCTGCCGACGCAAATTCTCAGTCAATTACCAAAGCCCTTGATTGGTTATGTCGGCGGGCTTCACAAACACGTTGACATTGAATTGCTGGCGGAGATGGCGCGTCTGCGTCCCGATTGGTCTTTTGTGCTTATCGGGCCTGCGCAGAGACATCTGGGCGATTTGTCTCTGCTTACAAATGTCCATCTTTTAGGTCAGCGCCCGCATGAAGAACTTGCGCACTTGATACGTGCTTTCGATGTGGGAATTGTTCCTTATTCAAACAATCAATACACGGAGACGGTCGTGCCGACAAAGATCAACGAATATCTGGCGCTCGGCAAGCCGGTTGTTTCGACAAATCTTCCTACCGTCAACGAGTTCAACGATGAGCACGATATATTGTTGACGGCTGAAACCCACACACAAAGCTTTTTGACCGCCATCGAAAAGGCGCTTCAATTGCCGAACGACGACCAAACTATGATGCGTCGAAGACATGTCGCCGGACTCAATGATTGGAATGTTAGATTCGGCGCAATGGTTGAGCTGTTTGAGGCGCGAATCAATGAAAGAAAACGGTCGAGATTGTGAGCGAGATTTTCGCGGACAATAGATAAGGCATGCGCTTCGATTTTTTGCGAGCGGGGATTTTAGCGGCAGACAAAATCTTCTGCGATGTTGTAGAAAACGAGTGTTTGTGGATGGTAAATTATTGTTAATAGAGAACACTTTCGTTGACTAAATTTGCTCAATTGTGTTAGCTTCCGCAAGCCCGTTTCTAACTTGTTGTAGTTTTATCGAATATTAACAGACGTTATTGTTTCAAATGTTTTAATGAAAATTTACGTGATGCTCGTGATTTTTACTATCTCCGAACATTAACCTCGCTCCGGCAGAATCATTTGATAGCACGGAGCTTAAAATTTATCGATTAGCTGAGGAGGAAGAACCCTTGAATATGTCGAACAACCAGACCAGCAGTTTTGTCGAACCCACACAAGAGTTAGATGAAGCTTTGCCATCGCCCAACCCCAAAAAGCCTTTCGTCGAGCCGGTCATTTCGGTACCTGTTGACGTTTTAGAAGCGACCTCTTTCTTTCAAGCCGCTCAAACTGTTGATACCGGCGACATTTAATCTAATTGAGGCTGTGCACGCGATCCTTATCAGGCAGCCGAAATGATTTCCCGGCTCGAAGAAAAATCTGTCTCAAATAGATTTTATACGATTGCCGACCGCATCCTCGAAGTTGAAACCACTGAAGATTGGATTGGCCGGATGGCCGATACATTCCTCAGTGGTTTTTACTTGGACGAAATAGGCGCAACCCCACATCGCAGTGTCGATTGTCGGATTCGCATTGTGTGCGGCGAGCCGCCTCCGTCTATTCCAGACGGAATGCAGATGTTCGTTACGCGGCAAGGCGCATGTCATACAGACAATGAGAGCTATTTTCTCGATGTCAATGGCTCGCGCATAGTTGTCGGGCCGCCCGTTTCGAGAAGCGTCAACGTTTGGTTTGGCAATACTCCGACGGCTCTTAGCCCTGTGGCGCGGGTCAATGTTTTATCCTACGCGCTACACGCGGCGTTACGCCGCTCGGGTCTCTATGATCTTCATTCGGCGGGGGCTGTTGAGCCGCAAAGCGGTCGCGGCATCCTTCTGGTCGGTGATTCAAACAGCGGGAAGTCCACGCTAACCTTGAGGCTGGCACTTGCCGGTTGGTCTTATCTTTCAGACGACTTGATTCTCCTCGATGAGAACTCGGATGGAATTTATGCGCGCGGCTTGCGCCGCATCTTTTCCGTTTCGGCTGCAACACTAACTGGTTGCCATATCCCGCGACTTGAAGAGGCTTTGGGCACGCCGGTCAATTCTGATCCAAACAAGCGACGGCTCGATCCGACGATTATTTTCCCTGATGGCTACGCCCCTTTGTGCAAGCCGCAGATGATCTATTTCCCGGAAATTTCGGATGCTGCCGAGACGCGTGTTGAGGCTCTGGGACAGGCTGAAGTAGTTATGCGGCTGCTCCAAATTTATCCCTGGGCCAGTTTCGATACGACGGCGCGGGAGTATTTGAGATTCCTGAGCCGCCTCGTCAATCAAACGAGGGCTTACGTGCTTCGTGCAGGGCGCGACGTGATGGCCGATCCCGCATTCGCCCCTGCCTTTCTTGCCGCACACCTTAACGATTGTATTCAATGAAAGGCCATTACATACCCGCGCAGCAAAGTCACGCTGATGCGCCACGCATCACGGTCGAGCTGACCAATATCTGTAACCTTCGTTGCAGCTATTGCATGCGCGACGAGGATGCGCTTTACCATTCTCCGGCACAATATTTTCCAGTTGACCTAATGAAAAAGATTGCGCGTGACGCACGCGATCTTTACGGTTTTCGACACGTCTCATTTACGGGCGGTGAGGCGACGCTCCACCCGAAGTTTGAGCAAATCATCGAGTCGGTGGTTGACGAAGGATTGGACTTTAGCTTTGTCACAAATGGCTGGCATTTCGAACGCGTCTATCCTTTGCTCTTGCGCCACCGCAAGAGCGTCAAGGTCGTTGCTTTTAGCTTGGATGGAACGACGCGTGAGACGCACGATCAATGGCGAGGCGAGGGTTCTTTTATTCGTGTCATGCGCGCAGTTACGCGTTGTTATGCGAGCGACATACCTTTTATCTTTAAGGTAGGCATTCGGCGCGACACCGTTTCGCAACTGCAAGACTTTGCGCTTCTCGCCGCAAGACTCGGCGCAAAAGGATTACATTTCTCTCATTTCCTTCCAACTTCGCCCGAGTTTGACCGAGAGTCTGCGCTGACTTTCGAGGAGCGAACTTTAGCCGAGCAGGAGATAGCTATTCTGACGAAGATTTTCCGAATTGAGATCGGTCTCGCCGCCGGTTACTACAACATCAACCCGGAGCCTCCCTGCGCAATTTTGCAAGGCACCAACTGCAATATCGATTATCGTGGACAACTGACGCTCTGTTGCAACATTTCGGGTTATCGAGGAGCCGACGCGGAGACGGACGTTGTTGCCGATCTGAATGGAGAGGATTTCGCAACCGCTTATCCGCGCCTGCGCCAAATGGCCGACCAGCAGTTGGAACGCCGACGCAAGGCTCTCGCAGAGCATGCAGAAAAAGGGCAAACCGTTGATCTTTATCTCGGTTCACCATGCCTTTTCTGTCTATCGAGCTTTAATAAAATCCCCTGGCATCCATCACAGAAATCCTCAATACAAACGCGTTCGTTGCCGGTCTTTAATTCCGCAATCGACGTTAATAATCGTGATTCACGGTCTGCCGGCTCGTGCAAATAAAGATTATTTGAAAATTTGATTGAGCATCCGTGTCAAGCAAATTGGATACAAGCGCGAAGCCAACGCCTGTCACTCTCGACCAAACGGCTCTGCACGGCACATCCGCTCAAAAGTACACACTCAAAAAATGGCTGATGGGAATAGCCGCAACGCTGCCCATTCTGCTTTTGGCCCTCTATCCACAAATCTCTTTTCGTATCGCACGCGGCGAAGAGTGGAACGGCTCGGGTGCTTTTGCGCATGG
>CBDUCU010000248.1:0-5906 GCA_965365725.1 uncultured bacterium
TTCATCATTTGTCTTAAATCCTGCCCTTCCTGTCCATCCATGTTAATTTCATTTCTTAAGTTCCAAGCCGGTTGCAACAAAACTGATCTCGCTCGCCTGCCCGTCTTTGTCGCGATGAAGCTTGCCGCCATCGCCTTCCAGGTGATCGGCTTCCTCTTTTGTGAGAGTCTTAACCGCCACACGGCCCTCGGCGCGCGCACGCAAACCGGCGGAGTTAAACGGCACAAAGAAGGCATGCTCGCCGAACGTGATGCGCACGCCGCGCGCTCCCTTTTCGGGTACAAGCTCCATCCAGCAACCCTGTTTTTGACAGACGCGCTCGACTGCTCCCTCAATGATCACAGTCTTGCCGGCAAACTTGTGCGGCTCGGTCAAAACGTCCGACAGCTTGACTGCTTCAGATGTGCCGAGCGCTGCGCCGCGCTTGACGACTTCGCCTGCGGCGAGCGTCACGTCGGCGGTTTGGTCGGCAGGGGCCGCCGCATGATGGCCCGCTTTGTGCTCCTCTTTTTTATGTTCGTCCTTTTTGTGCTGGTCGTGTTTGGCAGCATCATGTTTCGATGCGTGCTTGTCTTGTTTGTGCTCTTGCGCCGTGACACAGGTCAGTGCCAGCGCAACGGTGAGTGCGGTTGAAAACAGCAGTCTCTTCATAGAATTTTCGCAGAGCTCCTTTTCGGCTAGAATGTTTCGTACACGGGTTGGTTGTTTCGTGGCATCGATTATAACAATGCGTCTCAAGCTCATCCAATCAGCAGGCATCTTGTGGACTCTTCTTTTCGCCGCGTTCATCATCTGGCTCTACGCGGCGCAGCCAAAGACCGTCTCCGAAGTGGCAACTAAAGCGAGCGTCGCCGCGGGCACATATCAAGTTGACGAGGCGCGTTTCGAGGCCGGGCGCGACCTGTTTCGTCGCGGACAATACTCGGCGGCGCGCGATGAATGGGGACGAGCTGACCCCGAACGCCGTGACGCGCGCGTGCAGTTCTACACGGCCTACGCTTTCTACCGTCAGGGTTGGGGACGCTTTCACAACGACGACGAGATGTTTCGTCGCGGCATCGAAGCAGCCGACCTTGCCATGCGTCTCGCGCCCGAAGGCGCGCTTCGCATTGATGATCCCGATTTGAAGATTCACTCCGCCGCCGAACTGAAGGCCGAGATGGAGAAGGGAACGCAAACAACCATCGACGACCTTAATCCGTTGCGCGTCTTTGGAGAGCGCAAATGACAGCAGCCCAACCGACGGACAGAGATTGACTAACAATCAGAATGCCTTCTATCAACATCGCCCGTTTGTCTTTATAACCCTCGAACGAGATGATAGATAACCGCACAACCAACCGTGCGCTCGTCGAATTTTTTCTGCTGCCGACGATTTTTTTGATGGTCGCGCTGCTTGGCGGGTTGCGCGTCGAAGCCGTCAGCGGAACATTTCTCTTTATCGCGCCGCCGCTCGTCACGCTTTTGATGGCCGTTTTGACTTCGATCCTAATCGCGCGCGGTCGTCTTGTCAGAATCGAGCTTTGGTTAAACGGCGACTTGAGTCCGCTCACAAACGTCTCGCACGCGCTGACGCTTCTGGCGCTCTTTTTTGCTACGGCGCAAAGCTTTAACTCCGTGCTCCCGGAAGCGGGGCTGCTGCGCTGGATGTTCTCTTTCTTCTTTTTGTGGACGCTGTGGAACAACCAGTTTGCCGCGTTTGACGCGCGGCGCGTGTTGCGAAGCCTCGCGGCGCTTTTCTCGACGGCCTTTGTCATCAAACATCTTCTGCTCGCATCTTTGTATGAACCGGGCGGCGGCTGGCTCAAACGTCTGGCCGGAGTCGTGCTCGAAGGCCTCACGCTCGGCACGCTCGATGCGCCCGCGTTTGCACCCGCGACGGGCTACGTCTCATTCTTTACGCTCGCGCTCTACATCGCAGGTCTTGCGTTGCTGCGGCCCGCGCCGCAATCCTTTGCATCGTCGGACAACCTGTCTCTACCAGCGCGCGACGCACGCACGCGAGCGACGTTGACCGCAGCGCAAGAGGCGCAGGCCGTTACATCCGCGACGCAAGAGGCCGATGCCGTCGATGCGCAGTTGGATGATGAAGATGAGAGAACTCTTGTGAGAAAAGAGAGATGATAATAAAAGAGCGGCTTCAATCTCTACAGACCGAAGCCGCCCCCGAAACACCCACCCTTGCTCGAAAAGTCTCTACCAGTTGACGACCAACTCTTCCTGCGCTTCCCACACAGGCGCATCGTCGCGAATGGCTGATCGCTGAAGTCTTTCTGCTTCGGCGAGCAGACGACCCGCGCCCGTAGCGACGGCCGCAAGCGGGTCTTCGCAGACGGCGACGTGCAGGCGCAGCTCGTTTTGCAGTCGCTCGGCCATCCCACGCAGAAGCGCGCCTCCGCCCGTCAAAATCAATCCCGTCTCGTAGATGTCAGCCGTCACGTCGGGTTTGGATTCTTCAATCGCGCGGCGCGCGCCGGCGACGATCTCCGACAGAACAGGTTCCAGAGCCTCGCAAACTTCATCCGATGAAATCTCGACGGCCTTTGCCAGCCCGTCAGCCAACTGTTTGCCGACCACTTCCATCTTTGCCTGTGCTTTGCCGTCGGCGTTGCAGCCCGCGCCCGTCGTGCCCAACTCTTTTTTCAGATTCTCGGCGGCGCGCTCTCCCAGTTGCATCTCGTGCTTTGTCCGCACATAGTCGCGTATGGCTTCGTCCATCGCGTTGCCCGCAACCTGCAAGCTGTAAGACGAAACGACCGAGCCTGATGCGACGATGGCGACGTTGGTTGTGCCGCCGCCGATGTCGACAATCAGATGAGCGCGCTCGTCGTCGAAAGCCAGACCCGCGCCGAGCGCGGCGGCCAATCCTTCGTCAACTAAATCGACGCGCGTCGCCTTGGCATCGCGCGCCGCATCGCGCACCGAACGCTGCTCGATGGGTGTTGATGAGCCGGGCACGCCGACGACCAGGTGGCTGCGTCGATGGTTGCTTTCAAGCACACGGCGGATGAAGGCGGTGAGCATCTTCTGCGCGGCTTCAAAGTTGTCGATTGTGCCGTTGCGAATCGGGCGAAAGACATTGATATCTTTTGGCTCGCGGCCCAGAAGCTTGTAGGCGTTTGCACCAACTTCGAGCACTTCGCCCGTGTGTTTATGGATGGCGACGGCTGAAGGCTCGTTAAGGACGATGCCGCGACCGGGCGCATAGATAAGCGTGTTGACGCTGCCGAGATCGATGGCCAGATCGTCCGTAAAGAAGTTGCCCAGAATATTCATCTGCCTTGCTCCCTGTTTCCAGAAACTGTCTTTTGAGGAGTCATACAAAAATGCGGTCGCCCAGTACTTGGCAACTCGTGTACCAAGTGCGCGACCGCATTAAGCTTAGGATTTTTGAGGACAGCGATAAAAACGTGCGTTTCAAATCGGGACAACCGGCTAAGAAATACACGCTCTATAGTGCGTGAAAGGCAAACGCTCCCAGCATCTAGTAGTCTTCAAGCGTCTGCTCGGAGAGGATTTCGTAGAGAGTTGAGGCTTCGGTTTTTGAGACCTGTTTGGTGGAGGGAATTTCCGTAACGCGCACGGTCAGAATGCGCTCGCGCCTTGTCAAAATGATTTCATCACCTGCGCGCACCGTGCGCGAAGCGCGCGCCGCCTGTTTGTTGACGCTGACTGCTCCGGCCTCGCACAACTCCTGCGCAACGCTCCGCCGCAAGACCAGACGACTCGCGCGCAGATATTGATCGAGACGCATAAAAAAATAGTGATGAGTAATGAGTGATGCGTGATCAGCAAGAGGAATACAGAAGACAGAAGTCAGGAGTCAGAAGAAAAGCGAAATGCATGTTCTTCATTCCGACTTCTGTCTTCTGACTCCTGACTTCTGTCTTATCACTTATCACCCATGACTCATCACTTCGTTTTTACTGCTTTGAGTTCTTCTCTTTCTTAGCGTTTTTGTCGTCGGATTGCTGCTGTTTGCTCGCCGTTGCCGCTCTATCTTTTTCGAGAAGCGGCAGCAGAACTTCTTCATACTTCTTGGCCGGTTTGATATAGGCTTCCTTGCGCAAAGAGGCAACAAAGGCTTCGCGCTCTTTTTCGCCGCTCTCACCGAGCAGACGGTTGCGCACCTGCGCTTCATTAAACGAATCGTCGCGCTCGTGAACCTTGAAGATGAGAAAGCCTTCATCGACCTGAACCGGCTCGGAGACCTCGTTTGCTTTGAGCGACTTGATGGCATTGCCGACGTTCGGGCTGGCCGAAACGAGATCGGAGACGATAAACCAACGGAGCTTGCCGTCCGGCCCTTCAAGACGACCCTTCGACTTTTTCGCAATCCGCTCGCCGTTCAATTCGCGCTCGGAATTGGCTTCGGCCAGCGCGGCGAAATCAGCGCCGCCCCGCGCCTGTGCGACGATTTGCGCCGCGCGCGCTTTAACTTCTTCGGGCTTGCGTCCGGCGCTTGAGAGAAAGATTTCCGAAAGCGTCACGCTTTGGAATTTGTCGCGGTTTGCGTCGTAGTATTTGCGCAGCTCCGCATCGGAAAACCCGTAGTAGACTTTCGCATCAACCTCCTGTTGCAAAACGGCCTGTCGCATAAACTGCGCGCGCAGCGTCGAGCGTATATCTTCCGGGTTGATTCCTTCGCCGCGCATCGCCTCTTCGCAGCGTTCGAGCGTCTGCAAGTTTTGCTGACGACAAACGCGCAACATCTCGCGGTTGACTTCGGCCTCGACGCGCTCGGGCAGCCCCGGCGTGTCTTTACCTTTTTGCGTCAGAAGCGTCTCGGTAATCAGGCTCAGGATGATTTCCGGCTGGCGTTTGGCTATCTCGGCATCGGCCTGTTGCTCGGTCATGCCGCGCTGTTTGGTGAGAATCTCTTTGAATTCGCGTATCTCTCGGTTGAGCGACGAGAGCATCACCACGTCGTTATTGACCTGCACGATGGGTTCATCTAAAACGACTGGAACGCCTTCCTCTTCCTGTGCGACTGCGGAGACAGACATTGCAAAGAGCGCAAAGAACATAAGCGCTGTGACGCGCGCAGTGAGTTTTAATTTCACGGTTTTAATACTCCTCAGGAAACTATTTCGATGGGGCAAGCCAGCGGCTCGCAAAATTTAAGCTCTGCGGAAATCCTTCGCCGGGAAAATCTTTCGGACTGCTTGAGAGGCTGACTACGGAAACAACCCTTTACCCAAAAACAGAAACGCTATTTTAATCTCCGGCGCGCACATCGAGCAACGTGCGGTGCGCCGTCTCAACAACCGTCTCGGACATCTCTTCACTTAAATCAATCCGCAAAACGCCGCTTGGCGAAAAGCTTGCGCCCGCGCGCTCTTTGACGAGCGTTAAAAGTTTTTCGGGCGCGACGCGCGCATTCTCTCTGAGCTTGAAGGCCAACCCCGCCGGCGTGCGATCAATCGATGCCACGCGCATCTCTTCCGCCGCACGGCGCAGACGCGAATATTCAAACAGACGCATGACGGATTCGGGCAAGCGCCCGTATCGGTCTTCGGTCTCGCGTCGAATCTGCGCCAGAGTTTCATCATCGCGCGCCGAGGCGATGCGTTTATAAGTTCGCAGGCGTTGTCCCATGTCCGAGATGTAATCTTCGGGGATGGCGACGTCAACGCCGAGGTTGATCGACACAGACGCTTCGTCTTCAACCTCTTCGCCGCGCAATTCGGCGACCGTGCGCTCAAGCATCTGCGTGTAAAGATCAAACCCGAGCGCGTCGAGGTGGCCCGACTGTTGGCCGCCCAAAAGGTTGCCCGCGCCGCGCAACTCTAAATCCAGTGCCGCCACGCGAAACCCCGCGCCCAAATCCGAAAATTCGCGGATGGCCGCAAGCCTTCGGCGCGCAATCGCGGTCAACTCGGCTTCGGACGGAATCAAAAGATATG
>CBDUCU010000249.1:0-5892 GCA_965365725.1 uncultured bacterium
AGAGGCTGCGTGTGCCTTCTTACTTTTGCCTTTTACCTTTTTACTTTTGCCTTTTATTGCGCGAGCTTGCGCACGGCCTCAAGCGTGTCGATCTCGTCGGGGGTTTTGTCGTCGCGCAGACGCAGGATGCGAGGGAAGCGTAGCGCGTAGCCGCTCTTGTGTCGTTTGGATTCCTGCACGCGGTCGAAGGTGACTTCCAAAACGATCTTTGGCTCGACCGTGCGGACGCGCCCGTGCGCAAACTCCTGGATGGTATGCGCGCGAAACCATTCGGTGAGTTCGAGAATCTCGGCATCGGTCAAACCCGAATAAGCCTTGCCGACATTCAAAAGCTCCGGGTCTTCTTCCGAACGACGCACGGCAAACGTGTAATCCGAAAGCATGTTGCGACGCTTGCCGTGTCCGACTTCGACTGAAGTGACAACCACGTCGAGCGTCGCCAGCGCACGTTTTAATTTGAGCCATTCGCGCCCGCGCTTTCCCGGTTTGTAAGACGAGCGCGGGTCTTTGATCATCAATCCTTCGTTGCCGCGTGCACGTGCCGCTTCAAACTCCGCATCGAGCGCCGCCGTCTCACGAAAAAGCTTTGCTTCGGAAAGTCGCACCGTCCCGGCGCGCTCTGAAGTAATGATCTCTTCGAGCACGCGACGGCGCGAAGCGAGCGGCTCATCCAAAAGCACGCGCCCGCCGGCGTAGAGCAGATCGTAAGCGACAAAGACGACCGGCACGGACGCGAGCAAATCTTCGCCGACGGTCTTGCGCCCCAGACGCTTCTGCAACTCCTGAAACGGCAGGATCGTCTCGCCGCGTGCTGGCAAAAGCTCCCCGTCGATGACCGCATCAAGCTTAATCGCAGCGAGCGGCGCAACTGTTTCGGGAAAGCGATGCGTGATTTCGTCGAGCGTGCGTGAATAGAGCGCGACGCGGCCATCGGCGACGTGTGCCTGCGCGCGTATGCCGTCGAATTTGTCTTCGACGTAAAAATCTTCGGGCATCGTCCGCGCCACATCTTCGAGATTTTCGGCGGCGGTCGCCAGCATAAATTTTAACGGGTGAAAGAGACGAAGATTCGTTACAGCAAGCTCGCCGCGTCGTGCAAGCACAGCCGCCTCGCCGATGTCTCCGATGAGCATGTTGGCGTAAGCGACTTCTGAAAGCGTGCGAGCAAAGCCGCGCGCCAGAGCGTCTTCGACCAGACCCTCTTTCAACCCGATGCGCAGATCGCCCGCGAGCAGCTTGACCAGATATTTCGCTTCGAGCGGCGTGGCACTCTTCAAATGTTCGACGAGCAGAGCCTGTTTACTTTTAAGCCCGCGCGTCGCGCTCAGTTGTTCGATGAAAGATTCGATGCCTGAGAGCGTAAGCGTCGGAGTTGTGTTCTCAGACATCTTCTCGGCAAAGACTTCGTGCGCCACGTCGCCCGCATCGCCCAGTCGCACGTAGCGCGGGCGAAGGTTTTCCACATCAAGCCCGGTCGCTTCGGAAAGCGCGTTGCGTAGAACGCTTCCGCCGACATTGGTTGTGCGCGCGTCGTGCAAAGCGAACTGTTGACCGGCGAAATAGCGCGCCGCGCGCCGAAGGTCTTCGTCTGAAAGTTGTTTGAAATATTCGCCTAAGACGGCAGCCTTCTCAAGCTTCTTTGTCGTCGAGCCGACGCGTTCGGCTGTTTCGGCAAAGGCTTGCAGCATCGCCTTTGAAAGCGTCTCTGTTTTTTTGCTTCGAGCCATGCTTTGAGAGACTCGGCTTTTATTTAAAATGTTGGCCGATCTGTTCCGTGCCGAACGTGCCGATGCCGTTTAAGCGGAAGCTAAAGACGAAGCGGTTTTCCTGGCGGAGACCGACGTTGAAGGAGAATTGCTGAACGGTAACGGCGCAGCAGTCCCATGTGTAGCCGAGCGTCGTTGTCGAGCTGATGAGAGACGAGCTGCCTTTGCCGGGCCGGTTCTGAAAATCGAAGAAGAAGGAGATGCCGCCGAAGAGTCCTCGGTCGGGGTCGCCCAGGAATACGGTCGGACTCCACTGCGAGCCTTGCAGCGTGCCCGGCTCGTTGCCGCGCACATCGCTAAACTGCCGGAGCGAGGGCGCAAGCGTGATGGCGCGCGTGTAGTAGTAGGTTTGGAAAGCGCGCAGGAGTCTGAGCTTAGGGATGCGCCGTTCGAGACCAAACGAGACGGCGAGGTCGCGCAGGCCGCCGCCTACGCCGAGCAGGTCGAAGTTTGTGCGCACGTCTGCCGTTAAGCTTCTCAGACGCGCGCCCGTGCTTCGATATGGTCTGAGACGCGCTTCGACGTAGAGCGGCGAGAAGCGGCGCGGCACGCCGCCGTAGGTAAAGCCGGAGAAGGTATTGATCGGATAGAACTGGTTGCGTCGGCCGGGGATAAGCGCGCCGCCGAATGTTCGGTCGAAGAAATATTTTTGACGAATCGTGATCGAAAGAGCTTCGTAAGGTTGCGGCTCAAGCCCGCGCGTCTCCTCCTCAGGGCGGCTAAAGGGCCGTCCTGAAGAGACGCGGCCCGTGACGGTCTCGGTCGAGCGGCGTTGAAAGAAGCGATTCGTCACGCCAAACTCGATTTCGTTTGTATCAGCAATCGTATCCAGAAGATCGAAGCGCAGGATGCGGTCGAAATCGTCAACGCCGGAGATTTTGCGGTAGACGAAATATGGCTCGATGGTGTGACGGAAACGGAGCGAGCCGTCAGAGCGTTTGAAGTTGCGCGCAAGCGCGGGCGGACGCAGATCAAATTCAAACTCGCCGTAAGCGCGCGATATGTTGCGACTGACGACGGTGCGCGTTGCGGGCTCGAGCGAGTTTGAATAAAACGTGCCTCGCAAGCGGCCCGTCGCCGTCGCCGTCCAACCGTCAAACTCTATGGGGACGGAAACCTTCGGGCTGAAGTCGAGACGCTGCACGATGGAAGGCGAGAAGACTGGGCCGACGACTCCTTCAGCCAAAAAGCCTGCCAGGTCCTCAACCGTCTCTTTGCGGCTTGTGCCGTCCATGCTCGACTCGAATGAGAAATAGACGGGCAGCTTTTTAATAAAGCCGAGCGGGCTCGGACGTTTGTCAACCGAGACGCTGGGCAACTGTCTGAGGCGTATGCGAGCGGTCGGAATCGAGATGACCTGCGTGCGCGCGAGAAAGTTAAGGCTGTAATCACGAAAATTTTTGTTGACGAAAAGCTGCGAGCGTTCTTCGGGCGAGATGGCCTGTTGGATTGAGTCTGAAAAGATATTGCGAAAGGCGAGACTCGAAGTGATGTTGATGTCGGCGGCGGCCATAAAACCGTTCGGGAAGTAATGCACGCCGTCGATATAGAAGCTTGAGCCGCCCTGGTCTGGATCGTTCGGGCCTTCTTTTGCGCCGAAGACTCTATCCTTGACGGCGTAGAAGCCCATGTTGAAATAGGAGCGCGAGTTGGCACGCGTCCGCAGGTCTGCGCCGAAACCGATGCCGCGACCCGTAAAGATGTCGTTGCTAAAAGTGATGTCGGCTGAGCGGCCCAAAGTCTGATAGTAGGCGTTCGAGATGCGAAAGCCTTTTTTGCCGGAGCCGGAAAAGGTCGGGGTGAGAAAACCGGATGCGCGGTCGCGCGGCTTGATCGAAACTGACGCGAAAGGGAGATATACAATGGGAATTCCCTTGACGCGGAAGACCGGATTTTTTGTGCGAACGCGGTCGTTGATGGTGATGGTCGCGCGCTTTGAAGTAAAACTCCACTTCGGGGTCTCTTCATCGCAGGCCGTGACGACCGCGTTGATGATGACGATCTTGTTGCCCGAGACCTTTTCGACGCGGTCGGCTGTAAAGAACATGATCGTGCCGTCCTGCGTCTGATTGGTAAAGCCCGTCGAGTTGAGAAAGAAACCTGTCTTCGTCGCGTAGTTCCATTCGGCGCGCGAGCCCGTGATGCGTTGAAACTCTCCCTGATCAAAAACGACGCTGCCTTCGGCAACGACCAGATTCTTTGCCTCAAAGACCGTCACCTTGTCGGCCTGCAAGCGATAGATGCCGATGCGCGCATCGACGTTACCTTCGTTTGTAACGACGCGCGCGTTTTCGGGGCCGGTCACGGTCTGTCGATCCGAGCGCACGTCGAGCTCATCGGTCGGCTGGCCCGTCTGTCCTTCCTGTCGCGGTCTTTGTCGTGGTCGCAGCGGCGGCTGATTCTCCGTGCGCGGGTTGACGCTCGGAGTATCGGTCAGAGGGTTCGTCACCTGACGGTCAACGGGGTTCGTCTGCTGAGCTTTGATCGACTGCGTGAAAAATATCAAACAAAGGGCCGTCATCCAGACGGCGGCGAGCAGACACGATCTCCTTTGTGAAACTGAGAACGGAATGAACATGCGCAAGAAGGATTTTATGACGGCCTGCACCTTGAAGGATGAGTCTAAAACGGGCCGATGCTAACACGCGCCGACAAGGGCGGACAAGGCAACATGGCGGCATGCTCAGGCCACGCTCAAGGCACGTCTGCTCAACGCTCTGTTATCATCACGCCGATGGATCAGTCGAGTGGAGAACACTTGCGCCTGATGATCGTCGCGGGCGAAGAATCTGGCGATGCGCATGCGGCTGCTCTTGTGCGCAGTTTGCGCGAGTGCGCGCCTGAAATCGATTTCGAGTTCTTCGGCTCGACCGGCGAGAGGATGCGCGCTGAAGGCGTTGAATCGGTCGTGCGCGAAGACGATCTTGCCATCACGGGTCTTGTCGAGATTGGGCGCGCGCTGCCGAAGTTTTTACGCGCTTATCGTGACCTAAAACGCGCCGCGCTTGAGCGCCGTCCACAGGCGGTTGTGCTTGTCGATTGGCCCGACTTCAATTTGCGGCTTGCGCGCACTCTTCATAAACACAAAATCAAGATCATCTATTACATCAGCCCGCAGCTTTGGGCCTGGCGCTCGCATCGCGTCCGTCAGGTCAAACGCGATGTTGATTTGATGCTCACCATCCTGCCTTTCGAGCGCGCGTGGTACGAGCAGCGCGGATTCTCTCGCGCAGAGTTTGTCGGCCATCCGCTCGCAGGAGAAGTCAAGCCGCGTTACGGACGCAACGAGTTTTGCGCAGGCCACCGACTCGATCCGGCCAAGCCTCTTGTCGCGCTTCTACCGGGCAGCCGCCGCAAAGAGTTTGAGCGCATCCTGCCTGTGATGCTCGATGCGTCGGCTCATGTTTCAAAGGCGCGCCCCGAAACGCAGTTTGCCGTCGTGCTTGCCGCACGTCGCACGCGGGCTGAAGCCGAGTCAATTATCAACACTCGACACAATGACTCACTTGCGCACGGTGCTCTTCGCATCGTTGAGCATGAAACGCGCGAAGCGCTGGCTGCTTCGGATGCAGCCGCCGTCTGTAGCGGGACGGCGACGCTTGAAGCGGCGCTCACCGCGACTCCGCTTGTCGTTGTCTATCAGGAATCGTTTCTCAACTGGCATCTTCTGGGAAGCCTTATCAACGTCGAGCACTACGGACTCGTCAACCTCATCGCCGGTCGCCGGCTTGCGCCCGAATTGATGCAATACGACTTTACAGGCGAGACTTTAGCGCGCGAATTAAATGCGCTGCTTGATGCTGAGACAAACGCGCGCGTCCGCGCGGAGCTGCGCGAAGCGACGGCGCGGCTCGGCGAGGGTGGAGCCTCAGAGCGCGCAGCCCGTGCGGTGCTCGATTTTATTGTTCGTCAGAAGAGTTGACGTGCGAGCTTAGTCGTCAGGGATTTTTTGAAAGGCGTGCAATCAATTCTTCAAGACGCGCGCGCAATTCTTTGATCTCTTCGCGCATACGCGGCAGACGGTTGATGTGTGCGTTGAGGCGTTTATAGTCTTCGAGCGGTTGAACCGGTGTTCCCCACCAAACGCCTGCGCGCACGATTTTTCCGGGCAAAACGCCCGCCTGCG
>CBDUCU010000250.1:0-5848 GCA_965365725.1 uncultured bacterium
CGAGCTACATGCGGCGCGAGCGCGACGATCACACACTGCAAACCACCGCGCTCGTCAACGAGGCCTACATCAAATTAGTCAGTCGTTCAAACGCGACGTGGCGCAATCGCCTGCACTTTTTTGCTGTCGCCGCGATGGTGATGCGTCACATCCTTGTGGATTATGCGCGCGCGAGAAATTCGGAACGGCGCGGAGGCGGCGCGGAGCATGTATGTCTGGACGAGACGGCGATTATCACTGAAGAACGCGCAACGGAATTACTCGCGCTCGATGAGGCGCTTAAAGAACTCGCACAGCTTGACGCGCGCCAGGCGCGAATCGTCGAACTGCGACACTTCGGCGGTTTGACGCTGGAAGAGACGGCGGAATTTTTAAATGTCTCGCCCGACACGGTTTCGCGCGACTGGAACTCGGCGAAGGCTTTCCTCTATCAACGAATCAACGGCTAAGAATGCTTCGCACAACCAAAAGTTAATTCTGAAATTTTATCTCTCTTAATTTATGGACGCGGAAAGATGGCGAAAGGTGCGTGACTTGTTCGATCACGCGCTCGCGATAGCTCCCGCCAGTGCCGCTTCGTTTCTTGAACGCGCCTGTTCAAACGACCCCGACTTGTACCAAGAGGTTAAGGCCTTGCTCGCTGCGCACTATAAGGCGGGCGACTTTATCGAAGCCCCGGCAATCGAAGATGCGCTCAAGATCGTTGAGGAGAAGCAGGGAGGGGGATTACGCACGGGCGCGCGCGTCGGTCAATACGAGATCGTCAGCGAGGTCGGGCGCGGCGGTATGGGCGCTGTCTACTTAGCCCAACGCGCCGATGACGAGTATCACAAGCGGGTCGCTCTTAAACTCATCAAGCGCGGCATGGACACGGACGCCGTTCTTACTCGTTTCCGCATCGAGCGGCAGATTCTTGCGCAACTCGAACACCCAAACATCGCGCGCCTGATTGACGGCGGCAAGACCGAAGACGGCTTGCCTTACCTCGTCATGGAATACGTCGAAGGAGCACCGATCACGGAATACGCGGACGCTCACAAGCTTTCAATCACAGAACGTCTCAAACTCTTTCGCGCGGTTTGCGCTGCCGTTCAATACGCTCACCGGAATCTCGTCATCCACCGCGACCTCAAGCCCTCAAACATTCTTGTCACCGCAGAGGGCGTGCCAAAGCTGTTGGATTTCGGCATCGCCAAACTTCTCGACCAGAAATCTCAAGGCGAAACTGAAACCGTGACCGCTCTGCGAGCGATGACGCCGGAATATGCCAGCCCCGAACAGGTGCGCGGCGAGCGCGTGTCGACGGGCAGCGACATTTATAGCTTAGGCGTTGTGCTCTACGAATTGCTGACGGGGACGCGTCCGTATCGTCTGCCGAGACATCGTCCGGACGAGATTGCGCGCGCCATCTGCGAGCAAGAGCCGGAAAAACCCAGCGTTGCGGCGATGCGCCGACGCGCTGACAGGCAGAGCGGCACAGACGCGCCGAGCAAAGACACAAAGAGCGAAAATCATATAGACATCTCCGCGTCGCTTGATCCTCGTGTTGCGGCATCATTTAAAGGCGACCTCGATAACATCACCTTGATGTGTCTGCGCAAAGAACCTGAGCGTCGCTACGGTTCGGTCGGGCAACTCTCCGAAGACATTCGTCGCCACCTCGAAGGCTTCCCTGTGATTGCGCGGAAAGACACTTTTAAGTATCGCGCAGAAAAGTTTATTAAGAGAAATAAACTCGGCGTAACGGCTGCCGCGCTTGTGCTGATGAGTTTGATTGGCGGCATTATCGCCACAGGCTGGCAAGCGCGCGTCGCCAGAGAACAGGCGCGCGTCGCCACTGAGCAACGCGACCGCGCGCAACGCGAGTCGGTGAAAGCCGAGCGCATCAACTCGTTTCTGCAAAGCATCATCTCTTACGCCGATCCGAGTTGGTATGCGTCCGGGAGGGATCGGCGCGGTGATGTCAGATTTCTCGAGGTTGTTAATGAAGTCGCCGCGCGCATTGACACGGAGTTTGCAGATCAACCTGAAATCAGAGACGAACTGCACCACACCGTCGGCAACACTTATCGCGGACTCAATCAATTCGATTTAGCCGTGACTCACTTTCGCGCTGCGCTCGATGCATCCCGCGCGGCTTACGGCGCGGAGCATCCGAAGGTGGCCAGAGACCTCTACTTCCTGGCTGCCGCGCTCTCAAAGTTCTCTCCGGACGACGCTTCACTCGAACCGCTCTACCACACAGCACTCAGGATGATGCGCGCGACTGACCCGGAGAATGGCAATCTGCCGTACATGCTCCAGGACTTCGGCGGGTTGATGCTTGAAAAAGGCGATTTGGATTCTGCTGAGCGTTTACTGCATGAATCGTTGGAGATGTCGCGCCGCCGCTATGGCGAGGATCACCCTTCGGTCGGTGTCAGTCTGAACCGTTTGGGGTGGGTGTATCAGATGCGCGGAGACTTGAGGAGTGCTGAGGTGATGCACCGCGAAGCAATCGAGCACCACCGCCGAACAGCCAACCGGCAGTTGCTGGCTAATGCGCTAAGCAACATCAGCGTTGTGCAAATAAGGCAAGGTAAATACGCAGATGCCGAAAGCTCTTTGCTCGAAGCGCTTGATCTCATGCGAGCAACCATAGGCGATGCTTCAACCGCAGAACTACGACAGCAAATTATCAATCTCTACGAAACATGGGGCAAGCCCGAGTTTGCTGCGCGGTATCGCCGGGTAAGGTGAATTTAGCAAGTCCAATTTCATTGGGAAGCGGTCGTCGTGATGATTTGGTTGGCGTGGCTTGGCAAAGCTATTGCAAAGCTAAAGAGAGTCTCGCTGGCTCTCGTCAAACAAAAAAAGGGCCGCGTGATCTTCCGGTTTGCCTTCACGCGGCCCTCACCCAGTTGGTTCATCTCGCCCCGGCGAGATTACTTTTGCAATCTACCCGCCTTTTGCAAACTTGACGTTAAATGCTTGTTAAGAGTTGGTAAATTATCGTTGCGGCTTGCTTAGTTCGCGGGCGATGCGGCGGGCTGTCTCTGGTCTTGCGTGTTTTGAAAGGCCGCGATCTTCCATTCGTGAGCCTCTTTGACCATCACCATTGTGATGACGGCAGAGAGCGTGCGTTCACCGTCAGTTTGTCGCACCTTATTCTGCGCGCTGACGTGAACGAGCGCCACGTCGGGTCGTAGAAATCTGAGTTGTTTGAAGTTGAGCGTAAGCTGCGAATCTTTGTAGATGGTCTCGAAAATTCGCTGGTGTCCTTCATCGATGGCGCGACGGGTGCGGATGTGGAGGCCGTTGATGACGACGTAGTCAGCGTCTTCGGCAAAAGGCTTGGCAAAGAGTGCGCCGCTTTTTGTGTTCCAGCCGTCCTCCATCTGTTTGACGTTTGCGCGGATGGCTGCTTCGTCTGCCGCTGAGACGCTTACTCGTGCATTCTTTTGTGCGTGCAGGCTAAGGCTCATAAGCGCGAACATAGCTGCGATGACAAACATTCTGCTGTGCGATTTGATCTTCATCTTTTCTCCTTTGTGAAGCGAAATAATCTTGCTTGCCGTTAATCAGTCTTAGAAAACGTGCGTCGAATACAACTCGGCGACGAAACGGCCCGCGTCGCGCAGTGCGAGTTGAAAGACCGAATGGGCAAGCGCTGCGAGCGCTGTAAGCGTAGCTGAATAACAGGTGATTGTGAGCGCCGAGAGCAGCCGCCGCTCGGCGACTTTCGTACCATAAGTTTCGTTTTGCATGCTCTGAAACCTCCGCTTCTTTGATCTTCAATTTTGCGTCGCGCCCCGCGCGCGTGCTTCTCGGTCTTCGCATCGTCTGAGCCATCGCTCTATTTTTCTGCTCACTGTCGATAGCGACGCGGAGACGGAAAAGTGTCCACCCCGTCGAAAAAAAAGTTTCGCCGTGAGCGCCGCCAGACGGTGCTACAATCCCGCGTCCGGTTCGATAGTCTCGGAAAAACACGCCATTTCACGTTGATGAATCCCACATCGTCACAGGAGATCACGCAACTGCTTGCCGACTGGAGCAAGGGCGACCGTTCCGCGCTCGAACGCCTTGCCCCGCTCGTCCATGCTGAGCTGCGACGGATTGCGCGACGGCAGATGAGCCGCGAAAATCCCGGCCATACCTTGCAGGCGACGGCTCTCGTCAACGAGGCTTACTTGCGTCTGGCGGGCGGCGACCAGTTGCAATGGCAAAATCGCTCACATTTTTTTGCCGTCTGCGCACAGGTCATGCGTCACGTTCTCATCGACCATGCGCGCGCACAGTCGAGAGACAAGCGCGGCGGCAAAGCGCTGCACGTCTCGCTCGAAGCAGCAGCCGTGCTTGCCGATGGACGCGCCGCCGAGCTGGTCGCGCTTGACGAGGCTTTGCGCGAGCTGGAGACGGTTGACGCGCAAAAGGGAAGAATTGTCGAGCTGCGCTATTTTGCGGGCTTAAGCATCGAGGAGACGGCGGAGGTTTTAAGAATTTCGCCGACGACCGTCAGGCGCGAGTGGAGACGCGCGAAGGCATGGCTTTATCGAGCTTTGACTAGCGCGGAGAATGGCGCAGCGACAGGCGGAGACGCAGATGGAGGCGCGGATGAAACGCGACCGTTGGAAAGAGGTTGACCGAATCTTCGAGTCCGCGCTTGAAAAAGAGCCAGCGGCGCGCACGGCTTACCTCGACGCAGTCTGCGCCGCAAACAGTTCATTGCGCCGCGAGGTAGAAGAACTGCTCCGCATTGATGAGCAAGCCGGAGACTTTATTGAGACCCCGATCTTCGACATTGCTGCGCGTCTGATCTCTGTGCCCTCGGACGCGCCTTCTGCCTCCTCGCAACGCGAGCCTGCCGGTAGCGGGCGCGGAAACATCTCTTCTCAAAATATCTTAATTTCGGATTCGATCGACGACGCGCGTTTTATTCCCGGCGACGTGCTTGCCGAACGCTATCGCATCGTCGGCCTGTTGGGGCGCGGAGGCATGGGCGAGGTCTATCGCGCCGACGATCTCAAGCTCAAACAGCCTGTCGCGCTCAAGTTTCTTCCCGACCAATTTGCCGAAGATGCGTCGGCACTGGCGCGCTTCTACCGTGAGGTGAGCGTTGCACGCCAGATTTCGCACCGGCACGTCTGCCGCGTCTATGATGTTTCGGAATCCGCAGGCCAGCATTTTATCTCGATGGAATATGTGCGCGGCGAAGAGTTGGCCTCGCTTTTAAAGCGCATTGGTCGGTTGCCGCAAGACAAGGCGATTGACATTGCACGACAGCTCTGCGCCGGCTTAGCCGCCATTCATGAGCGCGGCGTGCTGCACCGCGACCTCAAACCCGCCAACGTGATGATCGACGAGCGCGGCGACGTGCGCATTACCGACTTCGGCATCGCGGCGCTCACCGACGAGAGGCGCGCGCGCGAAGCCTTCGCCGGCACGCCGGCCTACATGCCGCCCGAACAATTGGATGGACGCGGCACGAGCGTGCGCGGAGACATCTACAGCTTGGGCCTTGTTCTCTACGAACTCTTTACGGGCCGACGAGCGTTTGTGGCCGACACCTTGCACGAGCTTCTACATCTGCGCCGCAGCGACACCACGCCGACAAGCCCCTCACAGTTTGTCGCCGACCTCGATCCGCTCGTCGAGCGCGTCATCCTACGCTGTCTTGAAAAAGACCCGCAGGCGCGCCCCGCGACGGCTTTGCAAGTTGCAGCCGAGCTTCCGGGCGGCGACGCTTTAACGGCAGCTCTTGCGGCGGGCGAAACTCCTTCACCTGAGATGGTCGCTGCTGCGCCGCAGGAGGGCGCGCTCAAGCCGGCCGATGTCGTACTTCTGCGGGTCGAGTTGGTAGGAAATGGAC
>CBDUCU010000251.1:0-5814 GCA_965365725.1 uncultured bacterium
CAACCGCCAGTTCAACCCGGCGTTCGTCCTGATGCAGTATTACGGCTATCTGCGTCGCAACCCGGACGACGCACCCGAACCCGGCCTCAACTTCGCGGGCTTCGACTTCTGGTTGGGCAAGCTCAACAATCACTCCCTGCCGGGCGAAGATGTGCGCATCGAAGAGGTCGCGCGCGCACGCGCCTTCCGCGCCGAGATGGTTCGCTCCTTCATCGTCTCCGGCGAGTATCGCGGACGCTTCAGCCAGTAACCCGCACCGGTCATCAACCGGCAAATCAAAAGAGCTGTGGGCGGGTTGGGTATCAGCCCCAACCCGCCCACAGCTCTTTTACCGCCCGAAGCTTCTGATGATTAAACTCTAATCTTAATCCAGCCGTCTTCGATCACAACCTCGTAGGCTTCAATCGATTCGCCGGGACGATTGAGGCACGCGCCGGTCGCGACGTCGAAGCGCCAGCCGTGCCAGTCGCAAGTAACCGACATGTCGCAGAGCCGACCATCGGCTAAAGGAGCGCCTTTGTGCGGGCAGAAGTTTTCGACAGCGTAAAACCTTCCGCCGACGTTATAGAGCGCAAGCTCGCGCCCCTGCTTTAGCTCGACGGTTGCGCCGCGTCCCGCCGGGACTTCTTCGACGCGCCCGACCGTGACCAGCTCGCCCGTGCGCGGAGGCCTGCGCAGGTTTGGAAACTTTTTATCGATTGATTGCATCGCGCATAGAATCGTAACAAACTGTTTCGCGCGGCGGCAAATTGACGCGCTTTTCTGCGGCGCAAGTCGGCTCGCCTCGCGCGTTCAACAAAAGCGGAATGCGTCTCTCAAAAACTTTAGACGAAACTCTTCCCCTCACAAGACGTTCTTTGGAAAACATTGAAAGGGGTTTGAAAAGCTATGACGAAGAGATTTTTTTTGACAATTCCGGCGACGCTTGCCTTAGTCGTCGCATTTGCTGCGACAGGTTTGGCCGCTACGAAAGAGATTACGCTGCAGGGCCGCCTGCGTCCGACGGTCGAAGCGGGCGGGTGGACGATTCAAACGGGCGAGAAGAAGTATCTACTGCTTAACGCAAACAAGTTCAAAACCGAGTCCTGGTTTCGCGACGGCGCAGAGGTTGAAGCCGTCGGCGAAACCAAAAACGTGATGTCGATCTATATGGAAGGCACGCCCTTTGAAGCGCGTCTGCTCAGGCCCTTCAAACGCGCCGACGAAGAATCAGGCAACGGCGCGATGCATGCGAGCGCGGAACTGACGCGCGTCACCGTCTCGGGCGAAGCGATTGTGCAGGCGCAACCCGACACGGCAATTATTACCATCGCCGTCGTCACGCAGAATGCGAGCGCGTCTGAAGCGCAGGCCGAAAACGCCTCGAAGACCGACGCGGTCGTGCGCGCCGTCCGCGCCGCTGCCGGAGCAAACGCCGAAGTCAAAACGGGCGGCTACAGTCTCCAGCCACAGTATGCTTATAAACCAAACGATGCGCCGCAGATCACGGGCTATCAGGCTCGTAATACGGTCGTCGTCACGTTGTCGGAATTGACAAAAGTCGGCGCGGTTATCGACGCAGCCTCGCGCGCCGGAGCGAACACAGTCGATGGACTCAATTTCACTCTGCGCCGCGACCGTCCCGCGCGCGCGCAGGCGCTCACCGACGCAACGCGCGACGCAATGGGCAAAGCGCGAACGATTGCCGAAGCTCTGGGCGGTCGCGTCGTGCGCGTCGTCGAAGTTCAGGAAGGCTCAATCTATCGCCCGCCCGTTCCCTTGCCCGTCAGGCGCGGACGCATCGCCAGCGAAGCGATGGCCGACACGGCGCAAACGCCCATCGAAATCGGCTCGCTCGACGTGCGCGCGCAGGTGCAGCTCGTCGTCGAGATAACGGCGAGCAGTGGGCAGTAAGCAATGAGAAGTAAGCCGTCAGCAGTAAGCAGTTAAAGACGGAGAAAGGGTGGCCGGCTATTCTGTTTGAGCCGGCTGCTTCTTTTTTGTGCTCGCTGCCGACGGCTTTAGCGCCCGGTGCTTACTTTCCTCTTTCCTTCCAGCCTCTGTTATAATCGCCGCCAAGTTCCCCTTGAAGCAGTTGAATCAGCGAAGCCCGGCACGTCGTCGAAGTGTGTTTGTCGCACACTTCAAAAGTGCCTGCGCCTTTTTCAGCCCTCAGAATGCGGGAGCGTGGCGTTTTTCGGTTTCGCGCGAAATCATTTTAGGAGGAATGTGATGTCGAGATATCGTGATGATCGTGACGATTATTCTTATGGCGGCGGTGGTGCGGGACGCGAGCGTCGTCGCGGGGAATATTACGAGGACGATAGATTAGACGCGACGCGAGGCGATTACTACGAGCGCGGTCGTCGCACAGGCGAAGACTTCGGGCGGGAGCGCACATACCCGTCGCGCCCTTCCTCATCCTCTGAGTATGAGCGCGGGCGCGGCGACTACGACGACTATTATGGACGCGGGCGCGACCGCTATGACGACGAACGCACCGTGCTCGCACGCTCGCGCCGACGCTACGAAGACGATGACGACGACCGATATGATGCGCGCGACGAAGGGCGCTCGATCCTTGACGAAGGGCGCGACTTTTTCCGACGCGCCTTTGGCACCGAGCGCGGCTCGCAACGCGGGCGCAGCTCACGCGGCGCTTCGCGCTCGCACGTCCGCTGCCGCGACATCATGACGCGCGACGTGACGGTTGCCACGCCCGAGACGATGCTCGAAGAGGTCGCTCGGATGATGAAGAACGAAGACACAGGCGTAATTCCGGTCATCGAGCGCGCGCCGAACCTGACGGATTTGCCAGAAGCGGGCCGCACCGACGTCAACCGAATCGAAGCCAACGTTGCGGGCAGCAGCGGCAAACTCGTTGGTCTTATCACAGACCGCGACATCGTCGTCCGCACGCTGGCCGAAGGCAAAGACCCGCGCGTCGTGCGCGCCGAAGAGATTATGACGACCGACATCCACACCGCTCAGCCAAACGACCGCGTCGTCGATGCGATTCGCAAGATGGGCGATAAACAGGTGCGACGCATCCCAATCGTTGACCGCGACGGGACATTGCGCGGCATCATCTCGATGGCCGACGTGGCGCTTGAAACACAGGACGACCGCGAACTCGCCGAAGCGCTCGAAGAGATTTCGAGCGGCTCGACGTTTTGGAATCGCGTCTTTGGATGATGGAAAAGTGATGAGTAATGAGTGATGAGTGATGAGTAAAGACAAGTTCTTACTCATCACTCATCACTCATTACTCATCACTCATCACTTCTATTCTATGGCTCGCTCAATCGAACAGTATCTTCGTCTGATACCAAAGGCGAACGGGATGATCTCAACGGGTCGCCTGTGGGCGCCGCCTGCCGACGTGTATAAAGCGTCGGACGGTTGGGTGGTCAAGATTGAGTTGGCGGGCGTAAGTCCCGAAGAACTGGAGATCGAAATCAACGGCCCCTTTTTAAGCGTGCGCGGTTGCCGGCGCGATACTGTCCGCAGCGAGGGCATGGTCTGCCAGCAGATCGAGATTACATACAGCCGCTTTGAGAAGATGATTCGCTTTCCCTGTCCGATTGAGGGCGCGCAGATTTCGACCGATTACAGCGACGGCCTTCTCATCCTGCGTCTCGCCAGCCGCGAGAGCTGCGAGTAAAAATGACGATTGATTAAAACGGGGGCGTTTCTTTTTTTAAGACGCGCCGCAATTTTTTTATGGTTGAAGAAACTCCGAAAGCCAAGCCCACGCGAAAGTCGAAGAAAGCCTCTTCTGATGCGGCGGAAGTCGCTGCCGAAGTTGTGCCGGAGACTAAGAGCGAGGCAAAGAACGTCTCGCAGGCGACGCAAAACGCCGGACAGATGCCGACGGGCTCGCCCCTGACAGCAAACGTCGGCGGCGCGGAGCCGGGCGTATTCGATATCCCCGTGCTGCCTCTGCGCAGCACGACGCTCTTTCCGGGAACAATCGTCCCGCTGACGGCGGGCCGTCCGCGCTCGGTCGGAGCCATCGAAGCCGCGCTCTCAACCGAAGAGAAGCTCGTCGCCTGCGTCACCGTGCGCGAGGGGCGCGCGGGCGAAGGCGAGGCCGTCCCGGAAGACCTTTATAGCGTGGGCACGCTCGTCATGATTAAACGCATGATGCGAGCCGATGATGCGATTCAGATTATCGTGCAGGGCGTTGATCGCATCGAGATCATCGGGTGGGAGCAGACCGATCCTCATCTGCGCGCGCGCGCGCATGTTCTGCCCGCGCCCGTGCGTCAGGATGAAGAACAGGTCGAAGCTCTCTTCCGAAACGTCCAGCAGCTTATTCAGCGCGCGCTCGCACTGCTGCCCGAAATCCCGCCGGAGATTCGTACCGCCGTTCTTTCTTCAAACGATCCTGTTCAGCTCGCATACTTTCTCGGCTCTTTGTTAAACCTCGGCGTTGAGCAGGAACAGCAGATGCTCGAAGCCAACACTGCCGACGAGCTTTTGCAGATCGCGCACGGCAGGCTCGCGCGCGAAATAGAGATCATGGAGCTGCGCTCGAAGATTGCCACCGAAGCGCAGGGCGAGATGCAGAAGGCGCAGCGCGACTATTTCCTGCGCCAGCAGATGAAGGCCATTCAAAAGGAGCTTGGCGAAGACGAAGAGGGCGGCGAGCGCGCCGAAGCAGAGATGATGCGCGAGCGTTTGGGCGAGGCCGACCTGCCCGACGACGTGCGCAAAGAGGCTGAGCGCGAGCTGCGGCGCATGGAGCGTCTGCCGCAGGCCGCGCCCGACTATCACGTCATCCGTTCCTATCTGGAATACATCCTTGAGCTTCCGTGGAGAAAGTCTTCCGAAGACAAGCTCGATCTAAACGAAGCTCGACAAATTCTCGACCAGGATCATTACGGTCTTGAAGACATCAAGGAGCGCATCCTTGAATTCCTCGCGGTCGTCAAACTGCGTCCCGATTCAAAGAGTCCGATTCTCTGTTTTGTCGGCCCGCCCGGCGTCGGCAAAACCAGTCTGGGGATGTCGATTGCGCGCGCGCTCGGTCGCCAATTCGAGCGGCTCTCTTTGGGCGGCATGCGCGACGAGGCTGAGCTGCGCGGACACCGTCGCACATACATCGGCGCAATGCCCGGAAGAATTATTCAGGGACTCAGGCGCGCGGGCGTTAACAACCCCGTCATGATGCTTGACGAGATAGACAAGCTCGGCAACGACTTTCGCGGCGACCCGGCCTCTGCGCTTCTTGAGATTCTCGACCCGCAACAGAACCACACGTTCCGCGACCATTACATCGATCTGCCCTTCGATCTCTCGAAGGTCTTCTTTATCGCAACTGCAAATTCTCTTGGGCCGATCCCTGCCCCTCTGCGCGACCGCATGGAGATAATCCAGCTTGCGGGCTACAGCGATCAGGAGAAGCTCCACATCGCGCGGCAATATCTCATCCCGCGACAGACCGAAGCCAACGGCCTCAAGCCCGAGCAGATTGAGATCACCGATGATGCCGTCAACCTCATCGCCGCACGCTACACGCGCGAGGCAGGCGTGCGGCAGCTTGAGCGCACGGTCGGATCAGTCGCGCGCAAGGTAGCTTTGCGCATCGCGCAGGGCGAAGTGGAAAGCGTTCGCGTCACGGCTTCTGACATCAAAGAACTACTGGGCGCGCCGCGCTTCTACCCGGAAGAGGCGCGCAAGGAAGTGCCGACAGGTGTTTCGACCGGCATGGCCTGGACGGAGATGGGCGGCCAGCTTCTCTTTATCGAAGCGACGCTTTTACCGGGCAGCTCAGGTCTAACCTTGACCGGACAGCTTGGCGAAGTGATGCAGGAATCGGCGCAGGCGGCG
>CBDUCU010000252.1:0-5808 GCA_965365725.1 uncultured bacterium
CGAGAGCAAGATAGCCGCCATCTCCATCAAGATGTGCGAGCCGACCAGATGTCCGTAACGATCATTGACTCCTTTGAAGTCGTCAAGATCGAGAAACATCGTCGAGACCTGAGAGCCGTAGCGGCGCGCGCGCTTGACCTCGCTGATGAGATATTGTCTGAGAAAGCGCGCGTTGTGGAGCTTTGTCAAATCGTCGGTTTGCGACAGGCGTTCAGCTTCGGCGATCCGCACGGAATTTGTGAGCGCGGCGGAGAGCGGAAGCGCCAGTGCAAAAAGCAGAGACTCGTCGGCAGGTGGAAACGGTTGCGCTTCGTGCCCCTCGCGGACGGCTTCGAGCACGCCCACCACGCGGTCGCCGCCGACAAGCGGGACGGCCACGACCCGGCGCTCGCCCTCGCTTCGACTGACGGCTTCGGCGCGCAGCGCGGCTTCGCGTGCGGCGCGCGATTCGGTTCCGGCGAGAGCAAGCGCATCACCCACAAGCGCGCGCCGCCAATCACCTTTGGGAAACTCGCGCTCGCTTTGCGTGAGTCCGCGCGCTGCAAGCGGTTCGAGCGTCACCGCATCTTCACGCCCGCCTGTTTCCGAAACGAGATAGATCGTCCAACGGTCGGCGGCGACGAGTGAGGCAAGCCCGACGAGTGCGGTCGAGGCAGCGCTCGTCTGATCGTTTGAAAAGTGGAGCGAAGCGACCATCTCAAAGGCCGCGCGCAAACGCTCGACGCTCAGCTTTTCAGGCAACAAAAGGCTCGAAGGCGTTTCGACGGAAATCTTTTCGTCGCGTCTTAGTGATTGATTGATCGTCGGGAGTTCACCCGTCAACCCGCGCGCTTCCATGTCGCGCAAAAGCGCGGGGAGTTGCGCCGGTTCGTCGGCCACGGCGCGAAAGCCGAGCCGTTCGAGCGTCGATGCATCGAGAGCAGGTCTGGAGAAGCGTTCGTTTTGAGCGTCGCAACGAATAGCGACGAGCGGGGACGAAGGCCATTGCATCGAGGCGCGACGCACCATCTCTCGAATCGAAGAGGTCTCCTCTCCGCCCGCCAGCTCAAGAATGACGGCAAAAGGCTCTTCGGCAAACAGCAAGGATAAAAGCGCATTCTCGCCCACCTCAAACAAGCGTGCGCCCTCGGTGGCAAAACCCGCCGCGCGCAACGATTCAATCAGCGCCGGGGCCGGTGAATCGTGTCTGCCGATGAGAATCACTTGCTTCATGGGTGGAAGGTGAATTCGTAAATCGCGAATCGTCAATCGTCAATCGTGATTGAGTGTGGCTTCAGCTTAAACGCTTTGTCGAAGGTTGAATCAAGCTTCTTCTAAAATCGATTTACGATTCAAGGTTGCAAACCAACGCGTTGCACGCCTCTACCGCCTTGCGCGCCTTCGGCTTCGAGGATGACTTCGCGCGCGCCGCGCGGGGCGGAGATTTGTAATTGAAAATCGCCGTTGCTTCCGGCGAGCGTTTGCCGACCGGCGCAGAAAACGTTTGTGCCGGGCTGCGTGCGGCCTCGAATGATGTAGATTTGGCCGGCCACATATTCGATTGACACTTCGGCAAATGTCAGTTGCGGGCCGCCGCCTCCGCCCTCCTGCATGACGATAAATTTCTGCGGCTCGCTCCACTCGCTCGACTGGCCCGAGGCGGCCACCGCGCGCACGCGCCAAAAGTAGTTGCCTTGTCCGAGGTCGCCGACGGAAAGCGAAGTGGTTTGCAGTTGGTCGCGCTCAACTACTTTTCCCTGATCGACGAAGAAGGGCGAGTTGGCGACCTCGACGCGGTAATGTGTGGGCGCACCGACGGCGGGTTTCTGCCAGCGCAGAGCGACGCTCGTCGTTGCACCGCGTCCGACCGAGACCTTTTCGAGATTGCGCGGGGCGGTCGGAGTGGGAACATCCAGAAGTTTTTCGCGCTGAACGATGTCAGCCGATTGATTGACCAGCGCAAATTCGCCATTGGTGATTGTCGCCTTCTCACCATTGCGCGTGCTGGTTTCAACCGCGCCCGACGAGACGCGTATCTCTTCCTGTTTGTCTTCGCGCACGCCAAAACCGGCGGTCGTCTGTCCGGCCACAGCGTTTTCCGTGAGCGGCGTTTTGACGATGTTCGAAGCGCCCTCGTCCTGTTGTTCTGTGCGGACGTTGATAAAACCTCGGTCAACCGCGACGCGGACGTTTGTTTGCCCGTCCGTCTGCCCGCGTGTGTTCTCGGCGATAGTGATAACGCTATTGGGTTTAATCAGAAGCGTCGAGCCGTCGGCCATCGTGATGCGCGCGCGTCCGTCTTCCTGCGTCTGAACGATGTCGCCGGGATAGAGTCGCGTATCGGAGCGTGCCTGAAACGTCTCGCGGGTCGAGGCACGCGTAACGCGCACGTCGCCCTCGAACGAATCGAAGCGCGCGCCTTCGGGGACGGAAGCGTCAATGGCTACATCCTTAAATGGATTCCCGTAAAAGTAGAGATAGACGGCTGCGCCGCCTGCCATCAAAGACAGTACGACAAGCGCAACGACGATGTAGATAAGTCGCTTCGGGACAATCCACCACTCAAGGTTGAAGCGGCTGGTGCGCATCGACATATTTTTGCTATACGGATGACCGGCGAGAGAAATATGGGGCGGGACGAGTTTCTAAATCGAGGCGCGTACAACTGCTTAAAGGGAGGACAAGCGTGCCTCGTTGTTTCAAAAGGGCAATCCAAATTCATTTGGGTAGTTGCGCCGCAAAACAACTGCCCTTTAAGCAAATTAGCACAGCCGCATACGACTCATCAAGCACCGTCTTTGGAAGTAAAAAGGAAAAAGGAAAAAGGAAAAAGTAAAGAGTTAGGAGGCTGCGTGCCGCTCTACTTTTAGCTTTTACCTTTTACCTTTTGCCTTTTACCTTTCAAGCGTTCCAGTCGGTATGAACGAAACCGCCTTCGGGCTTGTCGGCGCGTTGATATGTGTGCGCGCCAAAGAAGTCGCGTTGCGCTTGCGTCAAATTCTGCGGCAGATTGGCTGTGCGATAGCTGTCGAAGTATGCAAGCGAGGCCGACATCGCGGGGACGGGAATGCCGAGTTGCTGTGCCGCGTTGATGGTTCGTCTCCAGGCGGTTTGTGCGCGGCGAAGGCTTCGTCGGAATTCGTCGTCGAGCAGAAGATTGTCAAGGCCGCCTTTTCGCTTGAAGGCCTTCATGATGGTGTCGAGCAAACGTGCGCGGATAATGCAGCCGCCCTTCCAGATGCGCGCCATCTCGCTTAAGTCAACATCCCATTTATTCTCATCCGAGGCCGCGCGGATAAGGCTCATCCCTTGCGCGTAAGAGCAGACCTTTGAAGCAAAGAGCGCGTCGTGAACCGCATTGATAAATTTAACCCGGTCGCCTTTGAAAGTTTTCGGTCGCGGCCCTTTGATCTTCTCCGAGGCGCGGACGCGCTCGTCTTTCATGCTTGAGAGCACGCGCGCGTCGATTGCGGCGGCGATAGTCGGGACCGAGACGGCTAAATCGAGCGCCACTTGCGCCGTCCATTTGCCTGTGCCTTTCTGTCCGGCCTTATCGAGCACCAAATCGACGAGCGGGCGAGAAGTCTCCGCATCGCGGACTGTAAAAATCTTCGAGGTAATCTCGATGAGAAACGATTCGAGCGGCCCTTGATTCCACTGGTCGAAGATGCGCGCTAGCTCTTCGGCTTCAAGGCTCAAAGCGCGACGCAAAATGTCGTAGGCTTCGGCAATGAGTTGCATGTCGCCGTACTCAATTCCGTTGTGAACCATCTTGACGAAATGTCCCGCTCCGTCAGGCCCGACGTGTGTGACGCATGGGCCGGAGTCGGTCTTGGCGGCGATCTCTTCAAGGACTGGACGCAGACGCTCGTAAGCCTGTTTCGACCCTCCGGGCATGAGCGACGGGCCGTGTCGCGCGCCCTCTTCGCCGCCTGATACGCCCATGCCGACGAAGTTCAGATTTGCACGTCGCATCAACTCTTCGCGGCGCTGCGTGTCCTTGAACCATGAGTTGCCGCCGTCGATAAGAATGTCGTCTTCGGCAAGAAGCGGCATCAAACGCTCGATTGTTTGATCGACGGGAGAACCGGCTTTAATCATCATCAAAATGCGGCGCGGGCGTTCGAGCGCTGCGACAAACTCTTCAAAGGTTTGTGTGCCCTTAAACTTTTTCCCCGCGCCCTCGCCAGCCAGAAACTCGCCGACGCGCGCCTGCTCGCGGTTCCATACTGCGACTGTGAAGCCATGCTCCTCGATGTTGAGCGCAAGATTAGACCCCATGACGGCGAGGCCGATAACGCCAAAGTCGGCTTGGCGCGTGTCTGCTTCAGGGAGAGTCAATTGTCGTTCTCCTTCCGTGTCGGTTAAAGTTGTGGCCGTTAAAAATTGCGCCGGGGGCATGCGACCCTCACGGCCTCACGAAAATTTTCGACGAGGATGTAAGATTCTATCCTGAAAACTTCTGGACGCGAACTTAACAGTTGAGAAGCGGGGCAGAGGCACGCCACGTCGCTTCATTCAAACGACCAAAATGAGACTCATCATCACGGAAAAACCTTCGATGGGGCGCGACGTGGCGGCGGCGCTCGGCGCATCGCGTCGCGGCGACGGCTTTATCGAGGGCAAGGATGAGATCATAACGTGGTGCGTCGGACATCTCGTCGAACCTGAAGAACCGGAGAGCTACGACAAACGACTCGAACGCTGGCGACTCGAAGACCTTCCCTTTATCCCGGAAAAATTTAAGTACCGCGCATCGGAGCGGACGCACGAACAATTTAACGTCATCAGGACGCTTCTTAAACGCGAAGACGTTCACACGGTCGTCAATGCGGCGGACGCGGGGCGCGAAGGCGAATTGATCTTCGACCTCGTCTATCAACTCGCCGGTTGTCGCAAGCCGGTCGAGCGCCTCTGGATTTCTTCGCTCACAAAGGATGCCATCCTTGAAGGCTTTCGGAATTTAAAATCGGCCTCGGAATACAAGGGGCTGCGCGAATCGGCGCACGCGCGGCAGCAAGCCGATTGGCTCGTCGGCATCAACGCCACGCGCGCGCAGACCATCCGCGCCCGACGCGCCGGACACGAAGGCGTTTATTCTTTGGGGCGCGTACAAACGCCTACGCTTGCGCTCATTGTCGAACGCGACCGCGAGATTGCAGAGTTTGTCCCGACCGATTACTACAACGTCGTCGCGGAGTTTCGCGCGCAGGCCGGGGCGTATCGCGGACTCTGGTTCAACAAGGAAGGCAGCCGCTTCGATAAGAAAGAGGCCGCCGAAGCCATCGTCGCAAAAGTCCTCACACAGACGGGCGCAGTTGAAAAGGTCGAGAAGAAAAAGGCTATTGAACGAGCGCCGCTTCTTTATGATTTGACCGCTTTACAGCGCGCCGCCAACGGACGCTACGGGTTTACAGCCGCGCGCACGCTTGAGATCGCACAGGCGCTCTACGAAAAAAAGTTCATCACCTATCCGCGCACCTCTTCGCGTCATCTCTCAACGGATGTCAACAAGGAGCTGCGCGCACACGTCGAAGCGGCGCGCGTCGGGCCTTACGCAAAATTTATCGACGAGATTCTTGCCAAAGGAAAACTGTCGCTTTCGAGCCGCCACGTCGATGATAAACGGGTCACAGACCACCACGCGGTCATCCCTACAAGGCAGCGCGTCGATGCCAGCGCGCTCGCGCCCGACGAAAAACGTCTCTACGATCTAATCGCGCGCCGCTTTCTCGCGGCCTTCTACCCCGACGCTGAAATTGAGCGCACGACGGTTGTGACGGTCGTCGAAGGCGAGCGATTTATCACACGCGGCGCGGTCATCCTCAA
>CBDUCU010000253.1:0-5791 GCA_965365725.1 uncultured bacterium
GAGCAGGAAGACGACGCCGCGCGCGATGATGCCGAACCGCGCCAGCCGCATCACTTTCACAGCCACAGCCGGGACGACCTATCAGATCATGGTCAACGGCTGGGACAGCAGCGTCGGCAACTTCAAGCTCAACTGGGCGGGGCCGTCTGCCGTGCAGAGCACCTTTGAGTTTAGCCAAGCCTCTTACGACTTCTCAGAGAATGCCGGTAACGCCACGCTGACCGTCAAACGTAGCGGCGACGCGAGCTTGCCGCAGAGCGTCAACTACGGCACGTCGAACGGCACGGCCATAGCCGGTTCTGACTTTACGGCCTCGGTCGGCACGGTCGCCTTTGCCGCAGGCGAGACCACAAAGAACATCAGCGTCCCCATCATCAACGACGACGTGGTCGAGCCGAATGAAACTTTTAGCATCACGCTCAGCTCGCCCACAGGCGGCGCAACGCTCGGCTCGCCGTCGACGGCCAACGTCAACATCTTTAACGACGACACAGCGCCTTTGCCCGCCTTCCAGTTTGCCAGCGCGAGCGCGACGGCATCTGAAAACAACGGGCTTGTCACGCTCACACTCACGCGCTCGAACAATATCGCGTCTTCTCATACCGCCGACTTAGTCGCCTACGACGGGACGGCCTTTGCCGGCGCGGATTACGAGATGCCGGGCGGCTCTATCACCTTCCAGCCCGGCGAAACGACCAAGACTTTTAACGTGACGCTTCTCAACAACACGACCCCTGAGCCAAACAAGAGCTTTACGGTCGTTTTAGCCACAAGACCCTCGGTCTATTCCATCGGCACGCAAGGCTCTGTGACCGTGACCGTGACGGATGAAGACCCCGTGCCCGTCAACAGCGTGCAACTCTCGACGACGCAGATAAACGTCGTCGAAGGCGCAACGACGAAGGTTGATGTGACGGTAAATCGCGCGGGCGATACGTCGCAGCCGGCGGAAGTCAGCTACTCGACCGCCAACGGCACGGCCACAGACCTGCGCGACTATCTGGCCGCACACGGCACGCTTCGTTTTGCAGCAGGAGAAACGTCGAAGACTTTCAGCGTCTTTCTCGTCGATGACGCTTTCGGCAACGGCAACACGGGCGGCTACGGCGACAGCGCCGTCGAAACCTTCAACATCGTCCTGACCAATCCGGTGCTTGCCAATTTGGGAGTGAACGTGTTGCTCGAAGTGCGGATTACGAACAACGAGACGGTGGACGGCCCCAATCCTGTTAAGAACGAAACCTTCAACTCGCAGTTCTTTGTCCGTCAACAGTATGTCGATTTTCTCAACCGCGAGCCTGATGCAGGTGGTCTTGCGTTCTGGACAAATCAGATTACTGAATGCGAACAACGTGCTGAAGCAGAGCGTCAAGGTTGCCGCGAGGTCAGACGCATCAACGTCTCGGCAGCATTCTTCCAATCGCCTGAGTTTCAGGACACGGGTTTCTGGGTTGTGAGGGCGCAGCGTGTGGCATTTGGCCGACGCTCTGACAACGAGTCGTCGCGTATGACCTTGGTTCAATTCACGCGCGATGCGCGACAGGTGGGCGAAGGCTTTATCGGCGGACAGGCAGGCTCTGAACAAGTGCTCGAGCAGAATCGTCATGCTTACGCGATGCAGATTGTTTCGAGTCCCGAATTCAATGCGCGCTTTTCGACCTCTTTGAGTCCGACCGAATATGTCGATGCGCTGTTTGCTTCGGCTGGCGTAACGCCGACCGCAACCGAGCGGCAATTAGCCATCGACACTTACAACAATACGCCCGCCTCGCCTCTGCTCCGCCGCGCCGCCGCATTCAGACGCGTCATCGATGCGGATTCGGTGAGGACTGCCGAGTTCAGAACGGCGTTTGTCCTGATGCAATACTTCGGCTACCTGCGCAAAGACCCGGATCAGGGCGGCTTCAATTTCTGGTTGGGCAAGCTCAATCAGTTCAACGGCAACTTTGTTAACGCCGAGATGGTCAAGGCCTTTATCCTCTCCGGCGACTATCTTAACCGCTTCGGACAATAAGTAAGGCCGGCTGTCGAGAATGCGTTTGGCGTTGACGGGCAAACCACCTGACGACGTTCAAACGCATTCTCGCATCCACAGGCCATCAAACGGCTTCTCTCTCAAATCAAAAAGAGTCACGCAAGATGCTTAAGACGATCCCACGCCGCGCTTTGAAACGTCGCCTGCTCGTTGCGCTTATTTGTTGTCTGACGGCAGCCGTATCTGCTGCTGGACTCTTCCCGCAACAGCAAGCAAACGCATCTGCTGCACGCGCTGCTGCCGCCGCCGCCGGACAGAAAAATGCACGCGGCAAACAGAATCGAAAAAGCAGGCAGAATCAAAAAAGCAGGGGTCGCGTCTTACGACGCGGCTCGTCTCAAACGCGCGCGGCATCGTCTTCTGCGCTCGGTCGCTCAAAATCCGTGCGCGGCATTGGAGAGTTTGACGAGCCGACGCAGCGCGAAGAGTTTGAGATTGAAGATGTCGAGGGCCGTCTCGATTGGTTTCTGCGCAAGCGCGTCTATCCTTTTAAGAGCCTGCCGCCCGACGCGCGCCGCAGAGCTTGGGAATCGCGCCCGCCAAGCGCAAAGGGCAGGGACGCGCTGACAGAGACAAACGCGCTCGCGCAGCAAACAACGTGGACATCTATCGGCCCTGCGCCGACCGTCTCGGCGTTTAGTTCAAACTGGGGAGCAACGAGCGGGCGCATCAACGCCGTCGCCGTCTCGCCCGCCAACACGCAGCTCGTCCTTGTCGGCGCGGCCACCGGCGGCATCTGGCGCTCGACCGACGGCGGCCAAAGCTTCGCGCCCGTCAGCGACTCGCAGGTCGATCTGGCGGTTGGCGCGATTGCGTTTGCGCCGTCAGACCCGTCAATCGTCTATGCCGGGATGGGCGATTTAGACAATAGCTATTTTGGCACGGGCGTTTTGAAATCAACCGACGCGGGACAGACTTGGACGCGCGTCAACAATTCGACGCTTCCCGATCTCGGCTTGATTACAGAGATCGCCGTCTCGCCAACCGATCCCAATCGCGTTTATGCGACACAGGCCGGAGCAGTCAACGCCGCCGCAAATGAACCCTTAATAGGCGGCTTTTACTATTCGACCAATGGCGGCGCGACTTGGACAAGGACTCTGGCGGGCAATGCGCGCAACGTCGTCATCCACCCGACCGACCCTCAGACGCTCTATGTCGCCATGCGCACGGTTAACGGGGGCGCGGCAGGAGTTTACAAGTCGGTGAATGGTGGATTGAACTGGAATCTTATTTACAGCTCGCCGTACCCGAATACGCCGTCGCAAACGGTTACGCGCGACATACGCGTGGCCGTCACGCCAGCCGCTCCGGAAAAGGTTTATGTTCTCTCAGGCAAGACCGGGCCAAACGAGATTCGCATCGAGGTGAGCGACAACGGCGGCGCGACGTGGACGACGCGCGGCGCGACGGGCGTGGTCGGCGTTGACCCCGGACAGTTTGGCTACAACACCTATTTGAAGGTCAGCCCCGCCGACGCAAACACTATCTATGTCGGCGTGCGCGACATCTATAAATCGGTTGACGGCGGGCTGGTGTGGGCTAACATCACAAGGAATTTCATCTTGGATGATAGTCAATATAGATACTGTCCAGCACAGTCTAATGTAGGACTCTGCTCCACCATCAACCCGAACGGTTCAAATACACATCCCGATCAGCAATCCTTCGCCTTCTCGCCTGACAACGCGAACGTCGTCTATGCGGGCAACGACGGCGGTCTCTCGAAATCAACAGACGGCGGTCTCAATTTTCAATCTCTTAATGCGTCGCTTGCGCTCACACAGTTTGTCGGACTCTCTCTGCATCCGACCGACCCGGCCATCTCTTACGGCGGCACACAGGACAACGGCACGCAGCGTCGTCTCTCAGGGACAAGTCAGTGGCAAGAGTTTAACGAGGGCGACGGCGGACGCTCCGTCATCAACCCGCTCAATCCGAGCATAGTCTTTACCACCTACGTCTATGGCTCGGTGCGTCGCAACTTAAACAACGGCAACTCGGGCCGCGTAACGATTGCCAATAATGCTTCTTTTGGCGAGCCGGATACCGGCCATCGCATCGCCTTTTATCCTCCATTCGTCGGCAACGATGTTGACCAGAAACTCTACTTCGGCACATATCGTCTATTCATCTGCACCAACTGCAACAATCCTTCAGTCAACACCTCAAACGCCGACTGGACTGCGCCCGGCGGGACTTTTGATCAGACAAAGGGTCTCACGGGTTGGAATGGAGTGCCTGATGTACTTTCGGCCATTGCCGTCGCGCGCTCAAACACAAGCGTCATCTACACAGGCTCTGCGGGTGGCCGCGTGATGGTCTCAACCAACGGCGGCGCGACATGGAGCGATGCGATGGCGGGGCTGCCAAACCGCTTTATTGAAAGCATCGTGATCGACCCGCTCAATCCAGCCAACGCCTTCCTGAGCGTCTCGGGCTACGCGTCGGGCCATGTCTTCAAGACGACCAACTACGGAGCATCCTGGACGGACGTTTCCGGCAACTTGCCAAACACGCCTACGTCCGCGCTTCTCATCGACCCGCGCAACCCGAACACGCTCTATGCAGGTACGGACGTTGGCGTATTTCGTTCAACCACTCTGGGCGGAACATGGGAGACTTTTAACGACGGGATGCCGCCCGTCGTCGTCACGGCCTTTGCCGCGCAACCGAGCGGACGCATTCAGGCGGCGACCTACGGGCGCGGCGTGTATGAGTTGACGACCAGCGTGGTCGAGCCTTCGATCCTGAGCTTTTCATCCGCCGCCTACAGCGTCGCCGAATCCGGCGGCTCGCTCAACGTCTCTGTCACACGTTCGGGCGATACCGCGCAGTCGCAGTCTGTCTCTTTTGCAACTTCGGACGGCTCGGCGCTCGCCGGTCAAGACTACGCCGCGAGCACGGGAACGCTTGTCTTCAACCCGGGCGAGACGAGCAAGAGCTTCAACGTCTCGATCAACGAGGATTCGCTCACCGAGTCGAACGAGACTTTTAATCTCACGCTTTCAAACCCGACGGGCGGCGCGACTTTGGGCTTGTCGTCTGCGGTCGCAACGATTACCGATAACGACCCCGCGCAGATTGGCACCGTGCAATTCAACGCAAGCCAGTTGGACGCAGTTGAAGGCACACACACAAAAGTTGACGTAACCGTGACGCGCACAAATGGTCTTTCGCAGCCCGCCAGCGTTGACTACGCAACCGTGAATGCGACCGCCTCTGACCGCCGCGATTACCTGACCGCACACGGCACGCTTCGCTTCGCCGCAGGAGAAACGTCAAAGACCTTCAGCGTCTTTCTCGTCGATGACGCTTACGGCGACGGCAACACAAACGGAATTGGCGACAGCGCCGTCGAAACCTTTAGCATTCAGCTTTCAAATCCCACCAACGTAACTCTCGGCTCGCCTTCGAGTCTTCAAGTGCGTATCACGAACAACGAGACGGTTGACGGCGCGAACCCTGTTAAGAACGAGACCTTCAACGCACAGTTCTTCGTCCGTCAACAGTATGTCGATTTTCTCAACCGCGAGCCTGATGCTTCGGGGCTTGCGTTCTGGACAAATCAGATAACGGAGTGTGAGGGTAAGCCGGAAGCAGAGCGTCAAGGTTGCCGTGAGGTCAGACGCATCAACACGAGCGCCGCGTTCTTTCTTTCGCCAGAGTTTCAGGACACGGGTTTCTGGGTTGTGAGAGCACAGCGTGTGGCATTTGGCCGACGCTCTGACAACGAGTCGTCGCGTATGACCTTGG
>CBDUCU010000254.1:0-5769 GCA_965365725.1 uncultured bacterium
TTCTGCCGCCGAGACAGGCCATCTCGTCCTCTCCACGCTCCACACGCTCGATGCCACCGAAACGATCCGCCGCATCGTCTCGACATTCCCGCCGCATCTGCAAAAGAGCGTCCGCATACAGCTTGCCGGAATCATCAAAGCCGTCGTCTCGATGCGTCTTGTGCGCGCGGCGCGCGGCGCGGGGCGCGTCCCTGCGGTCGAAGTGATGGTCGCCACAAACCTCATCCGCGATTACATTGTCAACGAAGAGAAAACATCGCTTATCCGCGACGCGATTGCCGCCGGAACATCGCAATACGGGATGCAGACCTTTGATCAATCTCTCTTTAACCTCTATCAATCCGGTCTCATCACGCTTGAGGAAGCTCTCAGGGGCGCGTCAAACGCCGACGAGTTTCGTCTAAGGGTCGCGGGCATCCGCTCGACCTCCGATCAGGCGAAAGAGGAGATGGAGCGCATCACGACCGTCAGCACCTTTGTCCGCGACGATGCGGGATGATTGATTGCGTTCGACATGTCCAACCATCTCAAATTATCTCCGTGAATCAAAAATGTCTCTCATGCGGACTTGTCAATTTCTCATCCGCCGCAGAATGTAAACGATGCGGCGAGACGTTCGGCAACGTCTCTTCCCACGATGTTACAGAGGCTGTCGCGGATAAAGATTTTGATGAAAGCGTTGCTGACAGGAAGTCGCGCCGTAGTCTCATGAGACGGGTGCTGGCGGGGCTTGCGATGTCCGTGCTGCTCGTCTTCGTCTGGTATCTCTCTTTGATTGAGACCTCGAAGCCGGCGAGCTTTGACGAGAAGCGCGCCGTTGATCGCGCCGTCGATCTTCTTGAAAGCAAAGGATTCAGACGGGACGCATTTCTTCTGCGCCGTCTCGCCAATTTTCGTACAACCGACAACTGGTGGAACGCTTACGTCGGACATGCGGACGCTTACGCCGCAACCAACTTTCCTTTTCAGATCGTGACGCTCTACCCGGAATTTTTTCAATACCCGAAAGACGACACCGAGCGCGCCCTCATACTTCTGCATGAAGCGCGCCATCTCGCCGGCGCAGACGAGACAGAAGCCTTCCGCAGCGTCTGGCGCGACAAGGCAAAACTTGGCTACACCTCTGAGAAATATTCCAGTACGCGCATTTGGGCGAATGTCGCCGAGTACACGGCGAAATATGCGCCCGAACTATTCCGTTGCGGCGCGGACGGACAATCCGATTGCGTTATCGAGACGGCAGAGCAAGCCGGTCGTTAAAGAAGGCTTTTCTCAATTGCCACTGCCTCCCGTTTGCCGCAAGTATTTGCTCGCGGTAATTCCTTCAATCAAATGTCAACTGAACCTATTCCTTCCAGATCGCCCCTAGCCCGGCATCCCACAGCCGTCTGTTAAGCGACGGGATGTCCCTCTCCAGAATCTCATCGGCCCTTGCTTTTAAGGCGGACCATTCCTGATTGAGTTGCTTCAGTCGGTCGAGCGACGGCTGATTTACGCTGGGAATATCGCTCTCAGTTTGGTTGATAAGAAACAAATAGTTGGCGGTGAACTTGTTCGGGAAGTTTTCGACATCGTCGTAAGCCTTCGACTTACGCTGCACCAACTCTTCATCCCAGACCTTCATTTTCTTGAGCAGCGCATCGCCCTCTTTCCTAGCGGCGCTAAATTTCTCTCCTGTGGGGAGTGAGCCGAGCAATGATTCCAACTGTTTCTGCTTTTCGTAGAGGCTATTTACCGTGTGGTGCATAGAAGCGAGTGCGGCCTCCATCCCAGACATAATCTGATGATATTCCGCGTAGGTCGCGGCGGTCGTCGAGTAGAGCGGGTTGGCGAGTATCTCGGCCTCAGTAGAGACCGTTTTGTCAGCCATCCTCAAGGTAACCTTATACTTTCCGGGCGGCGATTTGTGCCCCGCGTAGCTGGCTTCGATGTAAACTCCGGGCACGCCCGGCATGGTCGAATGACGCATGTCCCACACAAAGCGGTTTAGCCCTTTCGCTTTTGGCAGCAGAGGCTCCGGTCTTGGGCCGCCGTCGTATCTCTTGAACTTCTCATCGGCTTTTGAAGAATAGCTGCGGACGAGGTTTCCTCCCGCGTCCTTGATCTCTATCGTAATCTCTTCGGTCTTCTTCAACTCGGGCAGTTGGTAGTAGATGACAACCCCGGTCGCAGGGTTAACGCCCCTGAACCTGTCGGCCCCGTTGAAGTCATCGCCCGGGCGATCCATCTCGCTCGATCCGTTGACGAGGTAAGCACTGTCGGGCCGGTAAACGGCGAAACCAGCCGGGTCTTTTTTGTACTGCCGGATGAGACCCAGATCATCCAGTATCCAGAACGAACGCCCCGACGTGGCTGCGATTAAGTTCCCTTTGTGTACGCGCAAGTCGGTGATAGGAGTCACAGGCAGATTCAGTTGGAACGGCGACCAATCACGGCCACCGTTCCAAGACACGAACAGGCCGAGTTCGGTGCCCGCGAATAAAAGGTCTCGGCGCACCTCATCCTCGCGCACGACGCGTGTAAAGGCGTTGGCCGGAAGTCCCCGATTGATCTTCGTCCAGGTGTTCCCATAATCAGTGGTCTTGTACAGGCCCGGCGTGTGGTCGTTGAACTTGTACCGCGTCGTTGCGATGTAGGCGGTTGCCTTGTCGTGCGGCGACACTTCGATGGCGTTGATAAGAGATTCCGCCAGACCCGGCGGAGTGACGTTCTTCCAGTTCGCGCCGCCGTCACGGGTCAGGTGGACGAGGCCGTCGTCGCTGCCTGTCCAGATCACGCCTTTTTCGTGAGGCGATTCCACAACGTAACTGAGCGTGCCATAATTTTCCGCGCCGACCGCTTCATTCGTGTACGGCCCGCCGCCCCTCCCCTGCTTCTCCTTTTCATTGCGCGTGAGATCGGGCGAGACCTCCTTCCACGATTTACCCATATCGCTTGTCTTCAGCAAAACTTGTGCGGCGTGGTAGTAGGTATCGGGTTCGTGTCTGCTCCAGATGATGGGGGCGTTCCAGTTGAAACGATACTTCAGGTCTTTCGCATCCATCGCCAAGTATTGAATGGGCGCGGCCATGATGCCGGTGCCCGCCTTCGCTTTTGTATCGAGCACCTCTATCGTTCCCTGATAGCTTCCGCCCAGGACGTATCTGGGGTCGTCCGGGTCGAACGCGAGAAAGGCGCTCTCGCCGCCTGCGGAAGCCGTCCAACTCGCTGGAGAGATGCCGCCGCTCCCTAATTCCCGGCTGGCGATCGAGACAGAGGTGTTGTCCTGCTGCCCACCGTAGATGCGGTAGGGAAACTGATTGTCCACATTGATGCGGTAGAACTGCGCCGTCGGCATGTTGCTTTGCGTGCTCCAACTTTTACCTCGATTGAAGGTGATGGCGGAGCCGCCGTCGTTTGAGATGATGAAGTTGTGCGGGTTGTCGGGGTTGATCCAGAGATCGTGGTAATCGCCGTGTGTGCCGGACAAGGTTTCCCAAGTCCTGCCGCCGTCGGTCGAACGCAGCGCTGGCGCACTCAAAACATAAATCGTCTCTTCGTCCTTCGGGTCGATAAAAAGTTCGATGTAATACCACGCCCTCTGCACGAGACGGTGGTCGTTCGTGATCCGGCTCCATTTTTTTCCGGCGTTGTTTGAGACGAATAGACCGCCGGCCTCCTTTTCGGAATCACTTTCGATCAGCGCATAGACTTTTTCCGGGTTCGAGCGGCTGACGGCGATTGCCATCTTTCCCAACTCTTCCGGCAGCCCCTCTTTCATCTTCTCCCACGTCTCGCCGCTGTCGGTAGACTTATACAGGCCGCTGCCCGGCCCACCGCTAATCACTTTCCAGGGGAGGCGGCCATGCTCCCACATCGCCGCGTAGAGTATCCGTGTGTTGGTCATGTCCATCGACAATTCCGAAGCGCCGGTCTTGTCGTCCACGAATAAAACGTTTTTCCATGTAGCGCCGCCGTCGATGGATTTATAGATACCTCTCTGCCGAGACCTACCGTACAACGCTCCTTGTGCGGCGACGAAGACGATGTCGGGATTTTTGGGATCGACGACGATGCGGGAAATATGCTGGGTTGATTCCAGCCCGATCTGCTTCCAAGTCTTTCCGGCATCAGTCGATTTATACACGCCGTCTCCGTGATGCGTCATCACACCGCGCACGGCATGCTCACCCATCCCGACATAGACGACGTTCGGATCGCTCTCGGCCACAGCCACGGCCCCGACCGAGCCGGTCTTAAAATAGCCGTCCGAGACGTTGCGCCAACTTAACCCCATGTCATCTGTTTTCCAGAGACCGCCGCCGGTCGTCCCCATGTAATAAGTTCTGGGGTCGCCGACCACTCCGCAGCCGGCGACCGAGCGCCCGCCGCGAAACGGGCCGATTGATCGCCACTTAACCGTTTTGAAAATGGCGTTGTAGTCATCCGCAGACGTATTGGCCGCGTTTGATGTGACTTGCGCGGACACGCGGCACAGCGAGACGCAGAAAATGAGTGCAAGCAGCAGGCGTTTTTTCATAGAAAGATTCCTCGGCAAATGATCGGGCGGGATGTTTGGCAACAGCGTCGCGGGCAAAACTCAAACCGGCTCGCAATCGTCAAGCGTCATTTTTTTCAGGGCACATGTTCCCGCAAAACGTCTTGGATTGTAAAAAGCGTATGCGAAGTTCGCAGGTTTTTCTATACCCCACGATTGTGCTGGATTTTGAAAGCTCAGCATCTGGGAATGGACATCGAGAATTTAATACATGACGGTGGGAAATAAAAGGTTCTCGGTGTGAAGGCCCGACGAGGAAGCCACACCGCGTGACCGCTCAGTTGACTCGCAGACGTTTGTGCGACGTGCACGCCCGCTCATCAGTCAACATTCAAGTCGAAGCCGTAAATTTCGATTTCGGGACTAATCATAAAACGGACTGCGGCGGCCTCACATAAACATCTTGTGGGGGGCCGCCGCAGTTGGTTACTCTGGAAAATGTTTAAGGCTGGCCGAACCTGTTACGGTATTCACCCGAGACGAGAAAGGCTCTCACCATTTCGGCGCGCAGCGCACGTCTTCGCGCCGTCTCTTCATTACGCACATCTTCGCCGGGCAGACTGTGGTTGTTCATCTTCTGCAACCAGAAATCATAACCCGCGTGATTAAGTCCCGGTTCGGGCGCGTCGTTCGGGTTGCGTCTGAGATAGCCGATGTATTGCATCAGCACAAAGGCCGGATTGAATTGACGGTTATAGACCGACCCCGAGTCAGCCACGCTCCGCAGGGCGTTGATGCGACCCTCAACGTTGCCGACACCGAAGGCTGCTATGCTCGCATTGCGCTCTCCCTGAGTGGGAGTCGTCTCGGAATTCTGAAACAGCTTGTCCACGAACTGCTCGGCGCTCATCGTCAGAGGGAACTGCGCGACGAACTCAGGCCTTTGTACCCAACGACGTGCGAACTCCTGTTTATTTGCTTCCAACTGCTGTTCCCAGTTGCCCACTCCAACCACGACGCCGCGCCCGATCTCCTGCGAGTCGCGCAGGAACTCACGGTAACGAGGTATCCCACGCGGTCGCTCGGGCGAGTCGGTGAACGTGCCCTTGTAGATGCGGAAGACAAGGTAGCCGGTCTGCTGAAACTCTATCGAGAGGAAGAATGCCTGCGAGACGCTCGTTCGCTTGAAGTCAATGCACCCGGCATTCGAGCCGCAGGAGGTAATCTGATTCACCCAGAAGCTCAAGCCCGCAGGGTCAGACTGGCGGTTGAGGAAATCGTGGTAGTGATGG
>CBDUCU010000255.1:0-5756 GCA_965365725.1 uncultured bacterium
AACAAAAGATTTGGATCAAAGCCCGCAATCGAATTTTGTGTTGTCGTTTGCTGCGTCGCGTTCGACGAGGTATTTACAGACGCGCCGCCCGTCACATTCGCCGCCACAGCTTGCGCAATCGAGTTTAGCCGCGATTCGTAAGCAGCCTTGTAAGCCGGGCTATTCCACCATTCAGAAATGCCGCGCGTCGGATACTCTGCCGCCATCTGTGCAAGCCGGTTGTATGCGTCTTCGACTTGTCGCAGATCGTTGACTGTGAGCGAAGCGCGCGGGCGAGACTCGACGGCTGCGAAAGTTTGATTTGCCTGCTTTGCCAGCGCATCGAATTGATTGTTTATTTCGCGCTCGCCATTGCCTGCGCCACGTTTAGAGAGAAACGAGCTGGCGACCGTAACCCCAAGCGAGACGAGCGCGGAAATAAACCCTAACCCCTGCCCCTTGCTCGAAACATCGACAACTTGAAACAGCTCAAAGAACATGCCGCCGCGATGAATTGCCACAATCGAGCCGGGAAACCACAGCTCGTGCGGAATTTCATCAAGGCTATTAACAACAGGTATCAATTAGACCTCAGGCTGCGGGAAAATTTCGTAATAGACCCTTTTCAAAAACGGTGCTTCAAATCCGGCTGGCTCATCTTCGGGTGTCGGGTCAAAATGCCTGCCGTCCGACAGGGCGACATAGACATGTCGGAATGTCGTATCGCGTGGCGACTGTGTTATCAAAACGAAGTAAGGAATCTCGCCAAGCAACGCAAAACAGGTTGCGAGAAATACAGATTTGATTCCGCAGTCTCCCTCCGGCTCGCCCGGCGACAGAGCGCACAGCGTTGACCACATATCCACGACACGTTCAACGCCGACCGGATCACGCCGGTAAACAATTCCCTTTTGCGCAAATTCAAAACATGCTTGCAGCTCTGCCGCGTGGTCATGCCCGCGCACGCGCCACGACGGGCCGACGATGTAACGCAACAGGAATTTTCTTAAATCCGGTTGTGTTGCATCTTCGCGCACCATGTTGGCCATAATTTCGAGCGTGTCCAGCGTCCCTTGCTCGCCAGGCCTTAATTCCTTAATCGCGCCGGTCGAGCGTCGTCCGTCTCTCCACACTTGCAGCTCAGTCGCCATCATTCAAAGAGCCGTTTCAGAGATTAAAAAAGAAGGGTTGAGACGGACGGCGCGAGAGGTTGAAACTTGACCGGACGAAGATAGGGCAACGCGCGGCGATTGTGTTTCAACCTCTCACGCCGCCCATTGCCCCGCGAGCATCATTAAATGAGATTTACTAATATGTCAAGCCGGAAATATTAGATTTCTTGACAGAAACGGCGCGGCTCGTTAGAGTGGCCGCGAGCTTTACGGAGCTTTTACGGAGATTCACGGAGGCACGCACCAAACAAACAGCCAATGAGCGACGAAAAAAAGATAAAGATTCTTGAGCCGGAGATAATCATTGACGAACCGGACGAGCCGAAGGCGCGCAAAACTGCAAAAACAAAGCGCGTCGAGCGCGTCACGCGCGAGTCATACGAAGAACCATTACGAGACGAGTCGAGCGCAGAGCCGCACGCGCCGGTTGAGGTCGAATTTTCAGATGAGTTTGTAGAAGACGATTTTGACAATGACCCGTTGACGGAATTTTTAGATCGATTCAAAGAGGCTCCCGGCCTTCGTATGCAGGCCGTAAGATTCCAAGACCCACCGACTATTAAACCGCGCGTGGCGTGCTATGAATTAACAGCTTTGCCGCGCCTGCCCTTTAACGCTGAAAGCTTTATTGCAGACATTCAGAGGTATAACGAAAATTCAGGCGGCTATTTTAAGATTCAGCTTTTAGACCAGCGCGGGAGATTTATTGAAGGCGCGAGCTGGACGGGCTGTATTGCAAACCCGCCCGCCGCGCAAGAGGCTCAAAACTTTGTCGCTCAACAGTCGGGCGGACAGACTGATTTCGATGTCGTGCTCAATGCACTCGATAAAATTGACCAGCTCGCACAGAAGCGACGTAACATTGTCGCCGCGTCGCCCGCGCAAATCCCTGCTGAATCTCCCAAATCATTAGCAGACCAGCTCAAAGAACTAGCGACAACACAGGCAACTCTAAAATCTTTGTTTGGTGGAGAAGAAAAACAGAGCAGTCCACCATCAGCCGAGCGTGCGAGCTGGTTAGCAGATCTTGGCTATTTCGCAAACTCAATCGGTCTGCGTGAGGTCATCGTACCGTTTGCGCGTCAAGCCCTTGCATCGCAGCTCGCCGCCAGCACGCAGGGAAACCCAAATGCGCAGGGAAACCAGAACGCGGCAATGCCCGCGCCCGCAGCCGATCCCGTACAAGCGACTCTGCAAATTTTGATTCACGACTTGACGCGCAACAAAAGAACAGGCCGCGCCGCAGATGCAATTGAAGACTTAATTGATAAGCAGCCGGAAATAAAACAGCTTTTCGGCTCGCTTCTGGCCGCGCCGGTTGATGAGTTGCTCACGCAGCTCTCGCAAATCTCAGGCATGGATTTAACAGAATATGCACACGCGCGCGAATGGTTAGAGGATTTGAAAATTGCGCTTGGACAGGAAGAATCCGCAGATCAGATAGAGGCAGAAGAAGCAGGCGAGGAAGGCGAAGAATGAGCGCACCCAAACAAGCACTTATTAATTTTCTTCTAAAGCAATACGCACCAGAGTTTGAAAATTTGCGCGCGGCCTTGCTCGATGCCGATCACATTCGCGCCGCGTGGGTTGTCGCCGCTTTCGCGCGAGATTATCCCGGCCCGTTTGCCATGATCGAAAATTTTCTTTTTGGTACGCCGCGCGATGTGGTTGATCTACTTTCGCTTGGCTGGCCGGAGGTGAGAGACATCCCCGAAGTCGAGCAGTTGATTGCAAATTTACAGACGGACGCGCGGACGCGCATTCAGCGCGCACGCTTCGCCCGGTGACAAGTCGCCTTGTCGTCTTGTCGCCCTTCACAAGAAAGGATTTCAAATGTTTACAAACAAATCGTTCTGGCTTTCAATGCTTCCGTTTGCCGCTAACATCGTCGGCATGGAGCTTAAAAACCGCGACGCGAACGCGACCGGCAAAGACGACCGCACAGGCGATTTATGCATCGCTTTCGGCAACGCCTTTGCCGCAGCTCAGAGCAGCAGCGAAAACGCATATTACAAGAGCGTGCAGGCCGTGCGCGCCGCTTGCGATCAGATTTTAAGCGAGCGCACAGTCTCTTAAAGCTCCGGCGCGGCACAGGTCTGCGCGGAAACAGACCTACCGGCTACAGGCGAAGGGCCGGGCCGCGCCGGTTGTATCAGCCAGCCGCAGGAGAAAGCAGCTATGAGCAGAAAAAGAATCAGAAGCGCGGAGACAGGCCGCACCGTGTCAAAAGAGAAGGCCGCAGCGATGGACGCGCGCACGCTTGTAATAGAAACGATCCACGACGAGCGGCGCACGCGCGTCACGGTTGACACGATCGAAGACGGCGCGCGGGCGCGCATCGACGTTGAAGGCGAAATTATTGAGCTGGATGCGCGACACTTGCCCAAAGCCTCGCACGACGGCGAGCAGCTCACAATGATTTTTCGCCGCGATTAGATTTTGCTCAAAATCGCCCTAGAATCAATTTTCTGTGAAAGACGGCCGCCGTAAGGTCGTTTTTCTATTTTGGAGCGAAGGGAGACGGCAAAGCGCGCAAGAGGGCGACTGCCATTAGACGAGCATTGTTTTATTCTGCGTATAAGTTTATCGAAACGGTCTTGTTTGTAAGAAAGGCATCACGGTTATTGAGAATTAAATAGAATGTGCCGGGAGGCAACGTCTGGTTGATCGTGTCCGTCGTCATGTAGCCGCCAGATTGATAATAATAGCGGAAGGCGTTACCGTTGAAAAAGTTGGTTGCGCCCGCTTCATCCACCAAACACACCTGTATGTCATTTTTGCCTCCGCTCGCCTGAAAGCTTCCTGACACGCGCGCCACACGCGGAAGTGTAAAGGGAACGCGCACAGCTTGCCGCGCGGGAACATGGAACGTCTGATTGATTAAATCAATCCGTTGCGAGATTGGCGGGCTGAAGACCGGTGCTTGTCGGTTTTTTGTTAACTCTGCAAAATCAATCTGGACGAATAAACCAACAAACAGAATAGCCATCACACCAAGCCCGCCGACCAGCACGAAGACGAAAGCCCACTTAATGAACGATGCAAACAGGTTTCGCGGTTGAGGGTGGTACGTATGGCACAGCTTGCGGCATTTTCTCTCCGCAGTATAGACAGAAGGATGCCGTTTGACTTGCTTTTTCTCTTCCGCAATTGGGGCAAAACATTTGCGAGACTCCTTTGTTTTGGCAGGGTCAACTTGAAATGTAATGAGGCACGCGGGCTGCAATTCCCCTTGACTACCCGTTTTTATCACTCTTCTATTCACTCACCAACAATAAAATCATTCAAAACGCAGGCCGTGCTTTTTTTGTTTTTGATCCTCACCAAAAAGCCGAGTCCGATAAATCTCAAAAATCTACTTTTCCACATTTCAACACAGCATGAAACGCGGGCGCGCGTATCTATAAATTTATCTATAAAGTTCTATCTATAGGTATAGAGGACAAAACGCATCTCTGCTTCTAATGAGAAGCAAAGACGAGCATCTCTGCTTCTCATTAGAAGCAAAGACGAGCATCTCTGCTTCTAATGAGAAGCAAAGACGAGCATCTCTGCTTCTAATGAGAAGCAGAGATGCTCGTCTTTAGAGAAGAGGCGCGCGAAAATTTCAGAACCTTTTTGCGTCTTTTGGTGTCGAAATAATACCAAAAGACGCGCGTTGGAAAAATTCCCGTTGGAATATTGTTTCATCCGTGCAACAATACGCGCAAAAGAAAACGCGGGCAGATGGATTTCTCCACCGCGCCCGCGTTGTCTTACTCCCTAGACTCTCACGAGCTAGGCGTGATAGATTCCCCCTGTAGCACCCAAAGTCACCAGCTTTGGGAATTACAACGTGGGGCTTTGGCGAGCCGTCACGCTGCTAGCTACGGGGGGATCGGTCACCCGACCGTAACCAAGATACCGACTTTTTAAGCCGCTATCAATCCCGCAACTCTCAGCCGCGCGTTAGCCAAGCCCCCTTCAAAACATAAAGGCTAACGTCGTGCGCTTAGTAATAAATTCATCGCCGTTTTTTCACCATAGCAAAAGCCGGGCCGAGATGTTATTCTCTGGCCCGGCTCTTACATTGCAACAAAGCTTTTATGCTCTGCGCCTACCTAACGCGAAGCATAGAGGCTTTCGCCCCTTTTAGTCAAGGGGCAGAAAGGTTAATTCTATGCCGCGACAAATAAAGAACCCCGCCGAGAAGCAAGCCGGTTACATTCGACCCCGCCACTTACCCGGAACGCTCGTATCCAGCGCAGACGGCAGCTCATACAAAGCGCGATTCTCAAAAGTCTTTAAGCCCGCAGGCCTCAATTTCGTCAGAGCGTACGAAGTTGTTTATGCGGGCTACTGGCTCGATGAAAACTTGCTCGATCATGACGAGGTTGCGCTTTATAACGTCCTCAATTATTTCTCAGAAAACAACGTACAGTTTGCGATTCGCGGGCTTGCTTATCATTTGAAGCGCGGGCAGAAGACTATCATCAATCAGCTTGACGCTTTAGAGAATGCAGAGCTGTTGCATCGCATCAGCCTTGCAGACATGCACGGCCAGCCTAACTATCTTGTGATGCGTACGCCCCTGTTTCAAAACAGGGAAGCACTAACGGAAAAAGT
>CBDUCU010000256.1:0-5754 GCA_965365725.1 uncultured bacterium
GCGTGGAACTGCCGCCGCTGCCCGGAGCCGCCATGCGCGTGGCCGCGCTGACGCAGGACGTAGATGCTTCGGCTCGCTCAATCAGCGAAGCCATCGGCAGCGACCCGGCGCTGGCGGCGCGCGTTCTGCGCGCCGCCAACTCGCCGCTCTACGCAATGGAGCGTCGAGTGACGGCGCTGCCTGCAGCCGTCAGCATCCTCGGCAGCAGCGCGCTCCACATGCTCGTCGTCATCTCTTCAACGGGCGGCGCTTTTGCGAGCAGGGGCAGGCAGACCGCTTTTGAGCGCAAGCTTTGGGAGCACTCTGTTGCGACGGCGCTGGCCGCGCGCGAGATCAGCCGCGCGCTCGGCATGCGCGGCTTTGAGGAGGCATTTCTGTGCGGATTGCTCCACGACATCGGCAAGCTGATGCTCGTGCGCTACAACGCTGAGCTTTACGGCGAGGTCGAAGCCTGTGCGGACGAGGAAGCGATGCTCGACCGCGAGCTGGAGCTTTACGGCTATACGCACGCGCAGGTCGGCGCGCTGGTCGCACGCCGTTGGGGGCTGCCCGAAGAGATTTCCTACGCCATCTTTAACCATCATCAACCGGGCGAGGCCGGCAGCAGCGTCTTCATGGCGAGGGTCGTCGATGCAGCCGACCACATCGCCAACGCGCGCGGCATCGGCATCCGCGCCGAGAGTTTGGAAAATGCGGCTGCCTGCGAATCGGCGCTCGCGCTGCGTCTGACGGAAGATCAATTCCAGGAGGTCGGCGAGAAGATGCTGGCGGGCTTGGGAGAGATGCTCGAAGCCATTGCTTGATGATCTGAGCGTAGCGACAAGCGACAAGCGCCACGTAAGCTGTCAGCGACGGTTGGTCAATCTATGGAAACCTTTATCGCCCGTCAGCCCATCTTCGACAGCAAGCAGGGAGTTTATGCTTACGAGATGCTCTATCGTTCGGGGCCGGAGAACGTGGCGCGCTGCACGGACTTCGATTATGCCTCTGCAAAGGTCATCTCGGAATACTGTCTGATGCTTGGTCGCGAGACGAGCGGGCGGCAACCGAAGGCTTTCATCAATGTCACGGGCGAGACCCTGCATGCGGGCATCGCCGAACTGCTCCCGCCGGAGCAGACCGTCGTCGAAGTTCTTGAGACGGTCGAGCCGGACTCGCAGACGCTCGACGCTCTGCGCAAACTTAAACGGGCCGGATATCTCGTCTCGCTCGACGATTTCACCTATCGCGCAGAATTAGAGCCGCTCATCGATCTGGCGGACTTCGTCAAGATCGATTTTCTCGCAAGCAATCGCAACGAGCGACGCGCGCTTGCGCGCATGTTGCGCCCGCGCGGCATCAGTCTGGTCGCCGAAAAGGTCGAAGACCAGATTGCTTTTCGAGAGGCTCTGGAAACGGGTTATGCCTATTTTCAGGGCTTCTTCTTTTGCCGCCCGCAGGTCTTGTCATACAGAGACGTGCCGGGCAGCAAGCTCCATTATCTGCGCATACTCGGCGAGACGCGCCGGCCCGACCCCGATTTTGCCAGGCTCGAAGAGATGGTCAAATCCGACGTGGCGCTCTCTTACAAGCTGCTGCGCTATATCAACTCGGCGGCTTTTGCGCGCCGGCGCGCGGTGGGCTCAATCCGTCAGGCGCTGGCGCTGCTCGGCGAAAGAGAGTTTAGAAAATGGGTCGGACTCTTTGCGCTGGCACACGTGGCGGGCGACAAACCCGAAGAACTGCTGGTTCAATCGCTCGTCAGGGCGAAGTTTTGCGAATCTCTCGCCGCGCGCGCGGGACTTGCTGAACGTGCGGACGATCTGTTGCTCGTCGGGATGCTTTCGCTTGTTGACGCAATGCTCGACCGCCCGCTTGCAGACATCCTCGACGAGCTTGCGCTTGACGAAGAGATCAGGTCGGCCCTCCTGCTCGAAGGCGAAAAAGACGCATTGCGATTGGTTTATGAATGCGTTCTGCGATATGAGCGGGGCGAGTGGCTGGAGCTTTCGCGTTCGGCTGGCGCGCTCGGCATCGAAGAAGCCGCGTTGCCCAAGCTTTACCTAAAGGCGGTCGAATGGGCTGACGCGCACTTTCGTCTGCAAACGGAATCGGACGTGGACGAAAAGGGCGCGGACGAAGGTCGGAAAATATGCGTGCGTCATTGATTCAAGCATCTAGAATTCGCCGCCGATAAGATTTGTTGGGGCGAGAAGGCAGGAATTTATAAAGTTGTGGGCCTTTAAACTCGAGCGATTGCAAGGACGAGGGTTGAGATGAAGATGGCGGAGCGGTTCACAAAAGAAGTATGATTGAAGAAAGCCGAATCGAATCCAACGGGCGCATCGAACGGAGCATGATGGCGATGCAGGGAACGGAGAAGGAGAGAAAACGAATTCTCGTCGTGGACGACGAGCCTTCGATTAGAGACGTTCTCTGCGAGCTGTTGAGCGAACAGCACGAGTGTGACTGCGCCGGATCGGCTGAAGAGGCTCTTGCGCTTTTGCGCACGCAGCACTTTGATCTCATCATCAGCGACATCACAATGAGCGAGATGAGCGGGCTTGAGCTGCTCGCAAAAGTGCGGGAAATCTCTCCCGATTGCGCCGCCATCATGATTAGCGGCGCGATAAATATCGAGAATCCGATTGAGGCGCTCCGGCGCGGAGCCTTCGATTACCTCACCAAGCCTTTCAACTTTGCGCAGGTCGAGGCGGCCGTCAACGGCGCGCTCGAGCGTCAGGCACGCGCGATTGCCGAACGTCGGCATGAAATCAAGCTTGAAGAGCTGGTGCGCGAGCGAACAGCCGAACGCGATCATCTGGTGATGTATGACGCGATCACGAGTTTGCCAAACCGTCGTGCCTTTGTCGCGCGACTTGCGCGCGCTCTCTCATCCTTAAACAATTCGGATACGCGCATTGGCGTAGCACTGCTGGCGCTCGACCGTTTTAATAAGATTTGCGACGCGCTCGGTTACGCGGCGGGCGACGAGTTGTTGCGCAGCGTCGCTGCGAGATTGCAATCTCTCGGCTATAGCGAGACGGCGCATTTTGGCGGCGGCGAGTTTGCGCTGCTCTTAGACGGAGTTTCGGAGACGGGCGCGGTTGAAGTCGGGACGGCGATCCAGGCAGCACTATGCGACGAGCCGTTTGGCTGCGACGCGCATGAGATTTTTCTGTCAATCAGCATCGGTCTTGCACACTTCGGAGAAGATGAAGGCGACGCTTCGACGCTCGTCAAGAACGCGGGCGCGGCTCTCGATTTTTCACGGCAGATGGGCGGCGATGCATTCCACGTCTATTCGCCCGAGATGCACGAAACGGCGCTTAAAAACCTCTCGCTCGAAAACAGGATGCGCCGCGCCATCGAGCGCGAAGAGTTCGTCGTCTACTATCAGCCGCAAGTCTGTTGCGTAACGGGCGAGGTGGTCGGCATGGAGGCGCTCGTGCGCTGGCTGAGTCCGGAGTTCGGGCTGATCGCTCCTTCGGAATTTATTCCATTGGCTGAAGAGACAGGGCTCATCGTGCCGCTTGGCGAACAGGTGCTGCGCGCGGCCTGCATGCAGACGCGTGCGTGGCTCGACGCGGGGCTTGACGCGCCGGTTGTTTCCGTCAACCTCTCGCCCAGACAGTTCAGGCAACCCGATCTGTGCGGCATCGTGCGCAAAGCTCTGGACGACGCTCATCTTGACCGTCGTTTCCTTGAGCTTGAGCTGACTGAAAGCGCCGTCATACAAGATGTCGATCATGCTTTGGAGATGCTCGGCACGCTCAAGGCCGAAGGCATACGCTTCTCGATTGACGATTTCGGCGCTGGTTATTCAAGCCTGACGCGTCTCAAACAATTCCCGCTCGACGCGCTCAAGATCGACCGCTCATTCGTAAGCGATTCGACAACCGAAGCTGAGAGCGAGGCGATCATCGTCGCCGTCATCTCTCTGGCTCACAGTCTCGGCTTAAAGGTCAAGGCCGAAGGCGTAGAGACCGAAGAACAGCTTCAACTTCTTCGCCGTCTCGATTGCGACGAGGCGCAAGGCTATCTTTTCAGCCGCCCGCTCCCGGCGCATGAAATAGCGAAGCTTCTCAAAAAGCAGGACAAGGAAACCGGCATCTCAACCGGTTCTGATCGATGTGATTCTGAGCAAAGTGATTCTGAGCAACAACGCACGCGCCGCTTGCGAAGCGGCGATACGTCTCACGCCGCTCCCACGCTTTGACCAAAAGAACGCCAGATGCAAAACCCGCATCGGGCGAGCCAGCCTCTTTGAAAAACTCAACCCGCACGTCTCATAAAATTTAAGTTTCCCGCACATTGCGCTGATATCTCTTTTTGGAGCGCGCTTCTCAATCTCGGTTTGCGTCCCGCCCGAAATAGATTCGGAGGGCAAGCTCTCGCGCTGGTTTGAGCTGCACCAAGCGAGCCGCAGTTTGTGCTCCCGCTTTGTTGAGAACAGCGCAGGCGCGACGACCGTGATTGCTTCGTCGAATTATTGCTCGATGCTGATGACCGTCTTCGGCCTTTTCCATCGTCGATAAAGCTCAAGACAGACGGCGAGCCACGCTCCGCTCATCAGATACGCGCCGAGCGTGTCGCTCGGCCAATGCTCGCCGAGATAGACGCGCGACAGTCCGACGAGCAGAACGGGCAGGCCCGTCAAAACGAGCGCAACACGTCTTCGCATTGATCCGCGCGGCAGCACCGCATAAGCGACAAAGAAGAGAAAGCCGAAATAGCAGACATAGAAAGTGACGTGGCCCGAAGGGAAACTCTTCGACGTGATGGGACGGAAAACTTCGACCAGATCGGCTGCGGGGCGTGGCCGCGCAATCAAAATCTTGAACGAGCGGCTGAGGATGGCGCTGACTCCCGTAGAGAGCGCGAGCGCGGCGGCTTCGCTATTGCGTCGGATGAGAAGAAAGAACAGAACCGTCGCGGCGGCTATCGCGTGCGGAATCCAGCCGTCGCCGGGAATCGAGACGACGCGCATAAACTCAAAGATGCCGGGGACGGATTGAATCGCTTTGGCTGCGCGCAAGTCCCATTCAAAATATGGATGCATGCGCGCGAGCCCCGCGAGCGCGGCAAATCCTGCAAGCGACGCGACGTAATAGAGTTCGGCGCGCAAAAGCCTCCGCGCGGCGAGCCTGCGACGCACGGGAGTTTCCGGCGGGATAACGTCGCCGACCGCAGCTTGAGCCGCCCCGGTCGCCTCTTCAATTATGCCTTCCTGTTTGTCAGCCTCGTTTTTCATAGAGCGAATCAGGCAACTTGCCTTTGAGAGCACGGATAGGATGGATCGACACGGATTCACGCGGATCAATTCGTGTCGATCCATTCGATTCGCGTCGTCTGCGTTCTACACATCATGTCTAAATTGACTTCACGATTCTGACACGTCAGCCTCAATAGTTGAAACCTCCGGAGAAGCGCGAGCGAAGCGCAAGCGTGGCTGCTCTGCGTGATATAATTGCATCCAAACAGCTCCCGCTAAACAGAGTTGAGGCGAAGACGGTTTCAGCGCGCCATTGGCAAGGGGGAAGATTTTGCTGAGAGTCGAATACCGCGAGGGTTTGTACCTGCCCGACATAGATCTATGGCTCGATGCCGACGGGCCGCGCCCGTCCTGCGTCATCTCGCACGCACACTCCGATCATATCGCAGAGCACGGCTCAATCGTTGCTACGCCCGAGACGGCGCGCATCTTTCGTCATCGCGTTGGCGAGACGCAGGTCGAAACGCTCGCCTACGGCGAGCGGCGCGATTACGGGCGTT
>CBDUCU010000257.1:0-5728 GCA_965365725.1 uncultured bacterium
CACGCCTGTGCGTCCTGCAAAACTCGTTGTCCACGCACGACACCCTATCCGCCGCACGCTGCCCGCCGCAGTCGTCGTCCGACCTGCGCGCCGTGTGGTGGCGGTCAGCGCACCGCTCGTTTTTCTGCCCGCCGTAACATGGACGGCTGTTTCCGCCGCATTGCCTCAGGGCGAGCGACTCGTCTGGCAAGACTCCGAGCAGATCAGCCACGAAGAGGGATGGGTAGACTCAAATTTTGGCGTTGATTCTTCCGGGCACGCGCTGTTTCTCGATATCAATGGCGAAGCGCAGCTTAATTTCGCCGAAGTCGTCTTTGCCAACGGTCAGGTGCAGGTCGTGGACTTCAACGACCGCACGCATCGCACGGGCATCTACAAGCTGCTCGACTTCGCAGATGGGCGGCACGTCAAGACCGTTCGTATCCTCGCCAAGTCAAACTCGAACGAGTCGAAGCTGGTTGTCTATCTCAGCAAGGGCTAGAGGAGATCGAGATGAAAAGACGAATCGCATTGTCGCTCGCGCTTTTATTGAGCGTGATTTCGATGTCGTTGATGAATTCTGACTCGACTGTGAATGCACAGCGACAAAGGAGATTTAGCGCCGACACAGGAATCGTCTCACTCGGGCACAATCAGTTGCTGCGCGTATCGATAGCCGCTACGGGCGACGGCCAGGTGCTCGGCAATCTTCTTCGCGTCAGTTTCAGACGAATGGAATACGCGCAAGGCGATTGCAACAGCGATGTTGTGTGCAAACAGAGTCTTGCGACGGATGCTACGTCAGCCACGTTGACGCTGGCTCCGGGCGAATCCGCTTCGCTCGACCTCGTCGCCACCACTTACGGAAGGGCAATAATTTTGAGCAGCAGCCGGAACGTGCGGGTCACGGCGATGATTATCAACACTGCGACGGGCGAAACCGTCTCTCACATCATCATGGCAAACACCGAAGGTGATTTTCATTGAGGCCCGCGCGCAGGCCTAACCCTTAATGGGTGGAGGATGGACAAATGAAAAAAGCTATCTTGGTAGCTTGCCTCGTCATGGCAGCGAATTTCGCCACTTTTGGACAGAGAAGAGGGTTGAAGATTTTTAGGCCCGAACGAAATCAGCCAATCACAAATTCGACCTCTGTTCCCACCGACCAAACACGCGAAGCAATCGAGCAACCCTTACCAGCCGCGCGCTCTGCGGCGAGCGATATCTATGTCGACGACGGTTTCACATGGTTTGAAGCCGTCAGCACCGAAGCGCTTGGCCACAACAACATCCCATACAGCATGGGCTGGGTTTTGAAGTCGCACGTGAGAATTATCGGAGAGTTTCCAAATCGCAGTGCAATAAAGCTCGTCGTCTCAAGAGCGGGCAAGGCGGTTGCCACCACGCGTTGCGAGGTTGACATCTATCGCAAAGGCCCAAGCGATGTTGACCAAAGCTATATGTGGACAAACGCCTGCTGGCGCAAAGACACCGCGACGAAGGAGACGGGCAACTTTGACGTTCAGGTCTTAACAGTTAACGGAGACACCGACGAGGAGAGATTAGCCCGCACCTACAAGATCGAAGTTCGTACGGTGAGCCGCGTCCCTGCGGGCCAGCAACCCGGCGAAGCGCCGCCGCACTATTTCATTCCACGTCATGCGGAAGCGCCTGTCAGTTTTATCTTCCTGCGCCCGCGCGGTTACACCTCTTATTTCGAGTACGGGAGTCGGCCCGAACGTTCGGGGGCAAATCACGTCGAGCTTTATTTCAATCTTTCGCCAAGCGAGATTGGCATCAATCTGCCGCATGGTTACATGCGCTGCTCGGTTGACGGCAAACGTCTTTCAATGCCCGGCCCAATGCCTTACGCCGATCAAGCGCTTAGCAGTGCCGAGAGAAGTTTTCAGGTTATCCACACCGACAGGCTGGCCGCGCAATACAAACGCGGAACTGAATATCGCGACGAGATCGGCTTTCGCATGGTGCGTCTGAAAGCTCCCCTGACGTGGGGACGCGAGCGCGAGACCAACCGTCTAGCGCTCGAAGATTATCCGGGCAACTGGGAATGCAGTTTGATGAACAACGGCGAGGTCTGGCGGACGTGGCGCTGGCGAATCGGAGCTGACGGCGTGCCCGATATGCACGCGGAACAGAAGGGCAACGTCAATCTCTATTTCAATTCATTCATCGTCGAGATGATGATTCCTGCGGGCGGCAGCCCTCTTGATAAACGTCTCGTGCCGGACGCTACGGCCAAAGGATTCTTCTACGGCCAATCCTGGACTTCGCCTGAAGGCAGAGCGATGGCGGGCAGATTGCCAAAGAAAGGCACACCGTATCCCGTCCCATCGAATCAGGTGAAGTGACGTTAAATAAAGGTTTGAGGCTAGAGGCTGCAACACATTCTTGATTCATCCAGTAGAAGACTTTGCTCAGTTATCCCTCGAGCGGCTTTGATGCGAGGCGAGGTTGTCGTGTTGAAGGCCATTAATCATAGCAACCTCAACAAAAGGAGTATCAATCATGGTTGAGATCAAAGACAGCTACTTTAAGGCGACTGACGGCAACCGCTACTTCCGACGTAACGCACCCGCAGTGTCGGTCGGCTCCTACGGCGAAAAGAAAGAGCCCGCTACGCAAGCGAACTATCTTGCCGTTGAAGGTCATATCAAATACGACCTGCTCGACGGCAAGATTAAGAAGCTCAAGCCCGTCGAAATCGACTGGGCGCGCGAAAAGAAGATTGATGTCGAAGCAAATGTCGAGTGGTATTTCGTTGTGGACGGCACGGCCAAATTCACTCATGGAAAGGCGGTTGAGGCTCATCTTAAGCTCATCCGATTTCACATCGAACAGGCGACCTTAGAGAACATCCTCAACAAAGATGCCAACAAAGTGCGCGAGGAATTGAAAAAGGAGGGTAACGATGCCCGCGTGTGCTCATCGCTCTGGGCCGTCATGTCGGGCGAGTTGGCCGAGCGATTCGATACGGCAGTGGAGCTGGAGGTGTCGGGGAACGTAACGGAAGGGTTGTCGATCACGGCTAAGGGCGGCGCATCCTGGAGCGGCTCGGAGAAAATAACATTCTCTCCGGGCACGGTCTTCGCTTATGGTCTCCATAAAGTGAAGAAATGGAACGGCGACAAGATTGAAGAGATGGAGGACGACTGGCAAAGTCTCGGCTGAGAGGCGAATGTGCGTTGTCTCTGTCGGAGCTATGTGTCTTAGTGAACGCACATAACAAGCGGTTCGACCGGAGCGCGAAACGGGCCTTATGCCGCACTCCCCGCGCGCCGTTCGCGCATCCGGTCAACCGGGCATTAGAACAAAGCTTGTGGATGAGAGCAGCGCTATTCGCAATCGGCTTACACCCGCGCGAGCGTCAACACTGAGACATCTTTTGCACCTGCATTGAAAAGGGCGCGGGCGCAGGCCGAAGCGGTTGCTCCGGTTGTGAAAACGTCGTCGATGAGCAGAATGTGTTCACCTTCGATGAGTCGTGGTCTCATGACGCGAAACGCATTTTTGACCGTCTCGCGTCGCGCACGCGCGTCCATGCCAGCGCGATGTTTTTCCGTGTGCACGTCGCGGACAAGACTCGATTCGTCGCAACGCAGACGATTCGATTTGGAGAGCGTGCGCGCAAGCAGCGCGGCCTGATTGAATCCGCGCGCTCGTTCACGTTCAGCGTGCAAAGGCACAGGCACGAGCAATGTTGCTGCATCCAAAGGCTTACGACTTTGTGTCTCAGCGAGAAGTTGCACAAGACGCGTTCCTGTATGTGGCTCGTGCTTAAGCCGCAAAACCGAAGCGCGCAACGCTCGCTCGTAGAGGCCGCACGCGCGCGCCGTCGTAAATGCTTCGTCGTCGCACTTGCGGCAACGCACCGACTCGCGCCTCGCTTCTTCGATTTCTATGCTCGCAGGCGCCCCACACTTCCAGCAAATGGTCTCATCTCCCGTAAAGATTTTTGTCTGCGACCAGCAACGCGCGCAGGCTGGCACGTCGGCCCTCGCCTCGACGCTTTCGCTCTCGCATGAGGCGCAGATGATTGGATAGACAAGCGCAAGCGCTGCATCGCAGATTGAATTCAAGGTTGTGAGGATTCGCATGAGGCTAAAGATAAACGAAAGCCCCGTCATCTGAAAACTTTCGAGACGACGAGGCCATGTTTATAAAAAGAGCGACGCAGTTTTATTCTTCGTCTTCGTTGAGAAGCCCTTGCTCTTTCATGTCCTGACAGCGCAGACAGTAGCGCGCCCAGGGCACAGCGTTGAGCCGCTTTTCCTGAATCGGCTCGCCGCAATTAACACACTCGCCGAAATCTCCCGACTCGACGCGCCCCAGCGCTTCGTCGATCAGTTCAAGCAGCCGCCGGTCGTTATCCGACATGGAAATCAACAGCTCTTTTGTGTAGGCGTTGGCAGCCATATCAGCCGGGTCTTGTGTCGCTTCAAGGTCGCGCTCGCGGCTTGACCTCTCGGCCTCCTTCAACTGACCAAAGAGCGATTCGCGTCTTTCCAGCAGCCGATCACGGAATGTCTTAACTTTTTTCTTATCCATTTATCCTCCGCTCAAAAAACCCCTTGAAGATAGCTATTAGCTTTTTAGCTTTTAGCTTTTAACCATTGACATCCGGCTCATTATCAAAATTCGTCGGTTCGTGCCGCCAAACAAAAGCTAACAGCTTTCTCACTTTTGATACGGCACGCCGCGCATAATCGTGTAAGCCCTGTAGAGTTGCTCGGCTAGAAGCAAGCGGGCCATTTCGTGCGTCAGCGTCAGGCGTGAAAGCGACCAGCGCAGGTTGACGCGTTCCTTGACGCTTTCCGAAACCCCAAGATGCCCACCGACGATAAAGACTGCCTCTTTAACAGAGCGGCCCTGCCACGACTCAAGCTCTGCGGCCAATTCCTCAGAGGCCCATTGCCTGCCCTCTACGTCGAGCAAAACCGTCAGCGCATCTGATGCGAGAGAGGCTATGATTCGTTTGCCTTCCTCTTCGAGAATCGCGCGCGGCTCGCGGGCCTGTCCTTCGCGCAACTCAACGATTTCCACGCGCGCAAACCTGCGCAGCCTTTTGACATAGTCTTCGACAAGTGTGCGAAGCTGCTCATTGCGTGTCTTGCCAACCCAAATCAGGCGCAGATGCATATCGGCAAGATGTTGGCTCTTAATTGTCAGCAAAGCTAAAACCCAGCTTCTGACATCCGGCATCTTTCGGCCTATTGACCGCTTTTCAAAGACTCTTGCGCGTTTGTCCCGGCTCCGGCCAGATCGGGCGGAAGCGCCACGCGCGCCGCATCGCGCCAGAGCCTTTCGAGATCGTAGAAACGCCGCGCCTTCTCCTCAAAAACGTGGAAGATAAAGTCGCCGAAGTCAATTAGAACCCATTCGGCAGAGCCGTAGCCCTCGACGCGCAAGGCGCGCGTCCCAATCTTTTTCAGTCGCTCGACGACTTCGTCGGCAATAGCCTGTACCTGCCGGACGTTGGCCGCGCTGCCGATAAGAAAGAAGTCTGTAAAACTCGCCAAAGCCCTGAGATCAAGCGCAACAAGATCAAGTGCTTTCTTGTCGCTCGCCGCATGCAGGGCCGCGAGCATGTATTCTTCAAGCCCGCCCAAAGCTTCAGGCGCAGTTGCTTCGACGTGTGCCGCCCCGCTTTCGGTCTTGCGGCTTGCAGCGCGTTTATTCTCCAGAGTCTTCTTGTCTTGTTCCATGCACTTCCCTGTAAAGACCATATTTT
>CBDUCU010000258.1:0-5727 GCA_965365725.1 uncultured bacterium
GGTTAAATCCGGTGTCTGATATTTCAACGTAATTCCAGCGGTGGCAGGCTAATAGCTAATTGCTGATTGCTTAGTGCTTCATAATGTCCATCGTTCTTGTCGGACTCAATCACAAGACCGCGCCCGTTGAGGTTCGTGAACGCCTTGCGTTCGATGATGCTGCGTGTGCGGACAGTCTGCACAAGCTTGTTGACGGCGAGGTGATTAGCGAAGGGCTGATTGTCTCGACCTGCAACCGCGTCGAGATTCTGACGGCGACAGGCAAGCAGGCCGATTCAGAGGCGCGCGAAAGACTTTCTGCTTTTCTCGGCACGACGCGCGCCGTCCCTCCCGATATATTTTCAAAACATTTCTATACGCATACGGATGATGCAGCCGTCCGACATCTTTTTCGCGTCGCCTCCGCCTTAGACTCGATGGTAGTGGGCGAACCGCAAGTGCTCGGTCAGGTTCGACGCGCATACTCTTTGGCCGTCGATGCTGGAACGGCCGGTCGCGTGCTTCATCGTCTCGTTCATCACGCGCTGCGCGTCGCCAAACGCGTTCGCACAGAGACGGGCGTGGCTGCCTCCGCCGTCTCTATCAGCTATACGGCGGTCGAGTTAGGACGAAAGATTTTTGGCACGCTCAAGGGGACTGCCGTTCTCGTCGTCGGCGCAGGCGAGATGGCTGAACTGGCGGCAAAACATCTCGCGCACGCAGGAGCCTCGCGCATCCTTGTCGCAAATAGAACTTTCGGCGGCGCGCGGAAGCTTGCAGATAAGATTGGCGGCGACGCAATTGATTTCTCGTCGATTCGCGAACGGCTTGCCGAAGCTGATGTAGTAATTTGCTCGACGGGTGCAAGCCAATATGTTGTGACGCGCGAGATGGCTGAGCAGGCTCTTTCGGCTCGTCGCAACCGTCCGGCCTTTTTTATCGACATCAGCGTTCCGCGCAACGTCGATCCGGCTGTGGGTGAGCTGGACAATCTTTTCGTCTTTGACGTTGACGATCTCGAATCGGTCGTGGCCTCAAACATACGTGAGCGCGAGCGCGAGGCAGAGCGCGCCGAGTTGATTGTCGAATCAGAGGTCATGCAATTCCAACAGGCTCTGCGCAATCTTGACATCGGGCCGACCGTCGGAGCCCTGCGCGACAAAATGCAGCGCATCGCCGAAGAAGAGTTTGAACGCCAACGCCAGCGTCTCGGCCCTCTCACGCCCGAACAGGAACGCGCCGTTCGCTCGCTGCTGCTTTCAGCCGTCAACAAAATCGCGCACCCGGTCATCCACCGCCTCCGCAGCTCCTATGATTCAGGCGAAGACGACAACGTGCAGGCTTGGCGTGAAAGCTTCAAGCTTGAAGAATAAATCCCCAGTCGGTCGTCCACCGCCCGTTGCCGGTTGAGTCTTTTACCGCGCGTGGATACTATCAACAACAGACAAATGACGACGGGCAAGGGGTAGCCTTTTATTATGCAAAGACGTTTCATCATCGGTTCGCGCGGGTCGAAGCTCGCACTCTGGCAATCGCGTTGGGTCAAGTCGCAACTTGAAGCGACGGGAGCCGAAGTCGAAATCGAGATCATCAAGACTTCGGGCGACATGATCCGCGACGTGCCGCTTACGGTCATCGGCGGTCAAGGCGTTTTCACCAAAGAGATCGAGCAGGCGCTGATTGATCGGCGCGTTGACATCGCCGTCCATTCGCTCAAAGATTTGCCGACGACGCTTGCCGATGGACTTACGCTTGCAGCCATCACCGCACGCGAGGACGTGCGCGATGCTCTCATCCTTCCGCTGAACGGCGCGGAAACAAACTCGTCGCAAGACAATCATTCGATTAGCAAGCTTGTTGACGGAGCACGTGTCGGCACGTCGAGCCAGCGTCGTATCTCACAACTAAAACATCTCCGTCCCGACATTGTCGTTAAAGATTTGCGCGGTAATGTGGACACGCGTTTGCGCAAGCTCGACGAGGGCGAATACGACGCGATCATTCTCGCTTCGGCGGGCCTGCGTCGTCTCGGACTCTCGCAGCGCATCAGCGCGCCGATTCCGATTGAAGAGATGTTGCCCGCCGTCGGGCAGGGTGCGCTCGGCATCGAGACACGCGCCGACGATGACGAAGCCAGGCATCTTGTCGGCATACTCAACGACGCGGCGACACATGCAGCCTGTCTTGCCGAGCGTTCGCTTTTGCGCTCGCTTGGCGGCGGCTGTACGCTGCCGATTGCCGCGCACGCAATAACAGAAGGCGATGGGTTGCGGATGTCGGGTCTGGTGGCTGAGCCGGGGGGTGGAAAAATTGTGCGCGATGCAATCGAGGGGCGCACTGAAGAGGCCGAAGCTCTCGGGATGAAGCTCGCTTCGCTTCTTGAAGAGGGCGGCGCGCTCAAGCTGCTTGCAACATCAAACTTTTAAATTGCCTCGTCAGTGTTCAAATCCATCAATGCCCGAAAGCCTACGCGAAGAATCGATTGCTGCGCCGCCAAGTGTGGGGTCTCTCTTTGGCCGCACGGTGATGATTACGCGTGCGCGCTCGCAGGCCGGAGAATTGGCGCACGCACTCGAAAGCTACGGAGCGCGCATTGTCGAATGCCCAACCATTGAGATTGTCGAGCCTGAATCCTACGCTTTGCTTGATGAAGCAATTGAAAATCTCTATGGCTACGATTGGATTATCTTTACGAGCGCAAACGGCGTTGACTTCTTTCTCAGAAGACTTCGTGCAAACGGTCTCGACGTTTCCGAGTTGGACGGTTTGCGCGTGTGCGCCGTCGGCGAAGCGACCGCCAAACGTCTGTACGATGCACCCGTCCACGTTGACATCGTGCCGGAAAAATTTCAGGCTGAAGGAATCTTCGAAGCGCTCGAAAGATATTTAGGCAGTCGTTCGGGATTTGAGACCTTAAACTTTCTTCTGCCGAGAGCGGCTGTTGCGCGCGACTTTCTCCCAAAAGCACTCGAAGAGGCAGGGGCGCGCGTCGATGTCGTTCCAACATATCGCACCGTGCGACCAGAGACGACCGACCGCGCGCGGATCGAAGCCCTTCTCGTCGGCGGCGGAGTCGATTGCATTACCTTTGCCAGTTCTTCCGCCGTCAAAAATTTTGCACAGCTTTTCGATACGGCTAACCTGCGCGATTTGCTTCGAGACATTTCGGTAGCATGTATCGGCGAGATCACTTCTCAAACAGCTACGGAGTTCGGCCTAGACACTCACATACTCCCTGCGGAATCGACAGCCGGCTCTCTTGCCCGCGCCATTGCCGACTATTTTTTGCAAGAGACTCTATAAAATTCACTTTTTTCAATCCTGCGCCTGACTTGAGATTGCGCCGCGAAAGCGTGTGCTAAACTTCATTCTGATGACGAAGCCGTGCGTGCTCATTGTTGAAGACGATCCGGGGACTGCTCAAGGTTTGGCCGGTGCGATTGCCTCATGGGACTTTCAAATCGAGGCTGCGAGCGACCGCGAAAGCGCTCTTGAACAAATCGAACAATGTCGGCCGTCCGCAGTTATTTTGAATGTCGGATTGTCTGAAGTTGATGGTTTCGAGTTATTACGCGCGATGCGGCTACAGTATCCCGCCCTGCCCGTTATTCTTCTAACAGGAAACGGATCAGTCGAGACGGCGGTGCAGGCCATTCAAGATGAAGGCGCTTTTTACTACTTTGAAAAGCCCGTCGATTTCGACAGGCTTCGCCCCGTTCTCGAACGCGCTTCTCACTTACACGCAAAGAGCCATGACGGAGCGCTGCTGACAGCCGAGCAGGAAGCGCGCGGTTCTTTCGGCGAGATGGTTGGAGCCTCCGCCAACATGCGTGCGATTTACGCTTTGATTGAGCAAGTTGCTTCCTCATCAGCCTCCGTGCTTATCACGGGTGAATCGGGCACGGGCAAAGAGCTGGTCGCACGCACCATCCATCATTTAAGCCCACGCAAGAACAAGCAATTCGTCGCCATTAACTGTTCCGCCATTCCTGAGACATTGATGGAGTCGGAGTTGTTCGGACATGAGAAGGGAGCTTTTACAGGTGCGGCCTCAAGACGGCACGGTTGTTTTGAGTTGGCCGACGGCGGCACGCTCTTTCTCGACGAGATTGCCGAGATGCCCGCGCTTCTTCAGGCTAAATTACTCCGCGTGCTCGAGGAGCGAACGGTTCGCAGGCTTGGCGGCTCCCATGAGATTCCGGTTGACGTGCGCGTGCTGGCGGCGACAAACCGCGACCCATCCGACGCAGTTCGCTCAGGTCATTTCCGCGAAGACCTTCTCTATCGGCTTAACGTAATCACCATTGAGCTGCCTCCGCTACGGCTACGAAAAGACGATATTCCTCTATTAGCGCAACATCTTATCTCTCAACTTGCCGAGCGACACGAACGGCCTGCGCGACGCATGAGTATGGCTGCCGTCGAAGCCCTCATGTCTTATCATTGGCCGGGAAACGTTCGGGAATTGCGAAACGTCGTTGAGCGCGCCGTCATCATCTGTTCGGGCGAATCAATCGAGCGGCATCATCTTGCACCCTATCCGCTCGACCAACGTGCGCGCGCGCGCAGCGAAGATACAATTACGCTCCCGGTCGGCACGCCCATCGAAGAGGTCGAGCGACAGATGATTTTGCGTACGCTGCAAAAGACGGAAAATAATAAAACGCGCGCTGCTGAGCTTTTGCAAATCAGTCTCAAGACTTTACACAACAAGCTTCGCTACTATCGCGAGCGCGGTCTTATGCAGCCATCAACCCCCGTCCAACAGGTCTTAACTCGCCGCTCGAATGAGCCGCGCTAAGGCGGTTTCTCAATATTTTGAACAGCAATTATCAGCACTAGATAGTCATCCGATTTACAATTCTGTATTGATTTTCGACACCGACAGGGTTTAAGCTTCCCCGTCGAGGGCCGTCCTCGCTGGTCTCCCAATGTTCTCACTGTCCATTTTTAAAGACACTCTCCCTGTGCCACCGTTTTTTTTGCGTCGGCAGGATGTTTGAGCTACTGGGGTTTTCTGCTTACAGTATTGGCAAGAGGACGTTTAGGATCGTCACCGCCATACTGAAAAACGGATCTGTCTCCTTCGTATAAGTCGGAGTACCCGGCGGAACGTCGACTTGTCCGGGCGGAACGTCGATTTGTCCGGGAATGGTTGATGACGGAGCTGGCGGAACATCAATCTGTCCCGGATTGGTTTGACCGACAGCAACGCCTGATAGAGCGAAGATCAGAACGATGGTCGCACAAATTGTCTTTAGATTTTTCATTGTTGTCCTCTTTCTTTTTTTGAATCCCTCAATGGGAATATGGTCGTTCGGCAGTCTTTGAAGGACAACATCATATCACCTTGAGCCAAAACCTTACACTTCTGCAAATTCTCAGCAACTTTGACTAAAGGTAGGTCTAACATGAGCTTAACATTCGAGCGACTCACACATTTGGACTCATTGGCGCAGGATACCGACCGACTCGCTTTGCTACGTTGCGAGCGGGCAAAGGAATTTGAAGAAGCTGGTTTGTATTCAAACGCGGTTGAAGCTCTCGGTGATTTATGGAACGACGTGGGCGTGCGTCCAAATATTGAAGGACTTGATAGCGCTGTGGCTGCACAAGTTCTACTTCGCGCCGGCTCGCTTTCAGGCTGGATCGGCAGCTTCAAACGCACTCCAACCGCACAGGAGAATGCAAAGAATCTTATCAGCGAGGCTGCGTCAATTTTTGATAACGTGGGACTGACAACAAAGG
>CBDUCU010000259.1:0-5726 GCA_965365725.1 uncultured bacterium
TCCTGATGAATCTTGACAGAACCGTCTTCGCCCACAGGCGAGGCGACGAGCCGCAGACGATTGCGCTTTTCGTCGTCTGTAAAACTTTTCTGCTCGTAGCCGGGACTGATTCCATATTCGCCCGGCATGATCCAGATTTGCAGAAGATGGACAGGCTGCTCCGTCGAATGGTTGCGCTCGCTGTGGGCAACGCCTGTGCCCGCGCTCATCCTTTGCACTTCGCCCGGTCGAATCACAGAGCCGTTGCCCATACTATCCTGATGCTCGAGCGCGCCGCTCAGAATGTATGTGATGATCTCCATGTCGCGGTGCGGATGTTTTGGAAACCCCCGACCCGGCGCGACAAAATCCTCGTTGATGACGCGCAAAGCGCGGAAGCCCATAAAGCGCGAATCGAAATAGTCGCCAAACGAGAACGTGTGATAGGTCTCGAGCCAGCCAAAATTGAAATGCCCGCGCGCCTCAGCTTTTCTCACAACAATCATCTTCCAACCGCCTTTCTGAATGTGTTACAACACACATTCGGGTAAAAATTTTTAGTCTGTCGCCGCTTCTTCGCCGTAGAGTCCTTCGCAGATGCGCGACAGTTCGCGGCAATCGCGCCGCGAGACGCGCTCGGCGAAATAGCGTTCGATCTCCTCTATCGAGGGTCGCATCTCTTCAAGCAGCTTGATTCCCTTCTTAGTGATGCGAGAGACCGAAAGCCTCCGGTCGTCATCCGAGCGTCCGCGCTCGACAAACCCTTGTGCTTCGAGCCTGTCCACCAGACGCGTCACATCCGGCGCTTTTTCAATCATTCGCGCCGCAATCTCACAACGCGGATGCCCGACGGGGTGCGCGCCGCGCAAGATTCGCAGAACGTTATACTGTCCGTGCGTGACACCGTTTTGGGAACAGACATGGTCGATACGCGTGCGGATGTGATCAGCCGCAACCATCAGATTGAGCATGGCCTCTTCAGCCGGACTGGCAAAATCCGCCGTCTGCTTGATCCAACTTTTGAGCGCTTCTCCCATGACGAGATAAGTTATAGCACAATCAACTCTGTGTTGCAACACGAAATTCTCGGCCTGCTAAAATCTCGACCGCAAGCAGGCAAAAACCGGGAGCGCCGACAAGGATTGCGCGCGCTCCCGGTTTTTACGATTGCCTCAGTTTAGCGGACGGCAAAGGCCGTCAGCTCTTTCGAGTTGCGAAGATTGAAGACGCGCCCCGTCGCTTCGTCAACTTCGTAGTCCGGCTCTTTGTCTTTGAAGAGAATCTGTCGTTCGCCCTGTCCGGTCATCATATTTACGCCGACGATGCCTGCGCCCTTGTCGCCGTCCTGTTTTACGTCGGTCAAAACATATGTGTATCTGCCGCCCGATTTCGTCGCGGTAAAACGCTTCGACATGTATTGCTCATAGCTCGACATGACGTTGATGAAGCGTCGGTTTTCCGAAGAGGAGGACGAATAGTCGTTGCGATAGGCGTAGCCCTGCTCCATGGCGACGGACGACGTGGCGAGATAGATGGTGATGGCCGTCATCGCAATCTTCTTCCAGCCCGACACGCCGGGCGCGGCATATTTCGTTCCCCAGGCGATGGTACGCGTGCGCGGGTCGAAGGCAGCGAGATGCTGCGCGCCGCGTACGACAACTGTGCCGTTCTCTTGTTTGACCAAGGCAACGGGGTTGTCGGTCGTGTCGCCGCCCTTTGAGCCAATGGCCGACAAACCGCCAAAGCCAAACTTGGCGACCTTTGCAACCGTTGCCGCTGCGCCGAGATTGTTTTTGAATTCGAGCTTTGTCTTAAAAGCCTCTTTGACTTTGCCCCGGCTCGCCGTGTCAAGCCCGATCAGATTCTTTTCGTCGGCGACAAGGATGGTATTGAGTTCGGGCAAAACCACCATGTTGGTGATGCTTTCGTCCGCCTTGTCGTAATACCAGAGCGTCGCGCCCGTCTGTTTATCAATTGCCGCCACGCCGAGAGGTTTTTTTGGCACATACTCGCGCCTGCCGAAATCATAAAAGACTCCGCCCAAACGACCGTAGATCACGTCGCCCTGCATCTTCATCTCGGCAACCGCGCCGCCGAAATCTTTTGACGACCATTTAATCGCGCCCGTCTGTTTGTCGATGGCGCGCACCTGTCCCTTTGCAGACGTATAGACCGTCGCGCCGTCGATAATTGCCTGCGCGTTGCCCTGTTTGATTTTGCCCTCGGTCACGTCATACTTCGCGCCCCATAGCATCTTTCCATCGGCGAGCGAATATCGATGCAGCCCCGCGTAGGTGAAATAGACTGAATCTGCGTCGAAGATGGGCGGGTTTGCGCCCGACAGGTCAAACTTCGGAAAATATTTGCTGCCGCGCTCCATCCCGTAGAGGTCAACCGAGTCTGTCAGCTCCGACTGCCAGAGAAGCTCGCCCGTGTCGAGCTTAAGCGCCGTGATGTCTGGCTTGTCCTTTGTCGCCGAGTTGTTCTGGACGGTGAGAAAGACGAGCATGTTCTTTTCATAATTCGGAGCGACGGCGACGGTCGAGCCTTTGAGCTTTTCGGTCTCCCAAACCGTTTCTCCCGACAACAGATCGAGCGCGACCAGTTTGGTCTTTTTCGACATCATGCCGCCGCTATTATCCGCGACGAGAAAGAGCGGCGTGCCCGGCAGCTCGTGCGTCTCGTATTCGTTGACTCCCTTAAAATCATCGCGTTTCCAGAGCAGCGCGCCCGTCTCTGGATTGAGCGCATAGACGTTTGAGTTTGTCCCGACGAGCGGCGTGCCCGTTTCGGTCAAACGATACCACTTGATATCTTCGGTCGGACGGTGCGACCAGAGCACGGAGGCCTGTTGCATCGGCGGCGCAGAGTCCTTTTTCTTGTCGTCGCCGTTTCGCGCAAACGACGCTTTCGGCAACAGAGCGAAGGCGACGAGAAACGCGGCGAAAATTCCTGCGAAGTTTTTGTGTCTGCAAAACATCAGGGGCAATTCTCCTTACAAGCAAATTTCCGTTCCTGCTTCTAATCGCAAGTTTTTTCTCGCTCGAAGGACATGCAATCAGATCTTTTTTTATGTGATGCTTTGCATTCTCTTCAGTTAAACCGCTTTCTCGTATTCGTTCCACGCTCATTTCTTTATCTTCTCTGCCTTTGCTGCTTCCTCCCGCGTTGAGATAATCCATTCGCGCCCCGTTTTGGTTTTTCCCGTCACAAGATGCGGGAAGTGCTCTGCGAAATAGCGACCGAGATTAGGACGTGCGCCGTCAATGTCAGTAAAGCCGTATTCTTCGGAAAGTCCCCAGGAGCTATAGAGCCCGCCCGACTTCCTGAGCACGTTCTGGTCGGCTGCAATCGCAGCCACACCGCGTCCGACAAAGCAGGGGGTTTCTGAGCCTGCAAAACCGAAACTCTTGGCCTTCGCGTTTGTCTCTGCCACCTCGCGCCAGTTCTCTTCCGTCGCGCCAAACTCTTCAAGAATGGCTTCCGTCCGCATAAATCCCGGCGTGATGGCGAGCGCGGCGATGCCTTTTGGTTGGAGTTCTTCGGCGAGGGCGTAGGTGATGCGCTTCAAAGTCGTCTCAAAAAGATCGAAGAAGAATTGACCGTGATAATCGATCTTGTCTTGCTCGACGATCTCGATGATGAGGCCCGATTTTCTCTCAATCATCAAAGGCACGGCGTGCCGGCAGGTCGAAACGTGCGGCCATATCCAGCCATCGAACATCGCACGCCCCTCGTCTGGATTCAGTTTCCAGAAAGATTTCCAATCCGACACTGGCCGCCCCGTTAAAACGTTGACGAGCACGTCAAGACGCTTCTGCTCTTTTTTGACGCGCTTGAAAAGTGCAACTGTCTCCGACTCTTGTGTGTGATCGACGCGCACGGCTATGCCCTTGCCTCCGGCCTCTGTCACCATCTCAGCCGTCTCTTCAATCGTTTCGGGACGCTTCGCATAGTGATGCTCATGCGTGCGCTCGGCATGACGGCTGCTCCGGCCCGTGCAATAAACAATCGCTCCTGCTTCGCCGAGCATGCGCGCAATCCCGCGCCCCGCGCCTCTTGTTGCGCCCGCGACAACGGCCACCTTGCCTTCTAAATTTTTCATCTCACATCTCCTCTCGTGCATCTTGTCTCAACAGCGAGATTGAAAATACTCTCGCCTTCATGACACCTTGTGTCATATTTGACCGGTTAAAATTCCGACACGTTTTCCAGATGCACATCGAGGTGGTCGCTATGCGCGCGGATCGTTTGCTCTCCATACTTTTGCTCTTGCAGATTCATCGCCGCATGACGGCGCGCGAGTTGGCCGCGCGGATGGAAGTCTCAGAGCGGACGATTCACCGCGACATGGAGGCTTTGAGCGCGGCAGGCGTGCCGGTCATGGCCGAGCGCGGCGCATCGGGCGGATGGTCTTTGATGGATGGCTACAAAACGAACTTGACGGGCCTCAACGAAACGGAGGTGCTCGCGCTGTTTGTCGCAGGGCCAGCGAGCCTGCTCGCCGACCTCAAGCTCGAAAAGGCATCGGAAGCAGCGCTCATTAAATTGCTCGCCGCGATTCCGACAGACGCGCGCCGCGATGCCGAGTATGCGCGCGGGCGCATACACATAGACGTGTCGGGTTGGAGCGGCGAGCGAGAAAGCTTTCCCTGTCTGCACACGATTCAGGAATCGGTCTGGCAGGAGCGGCGCTTGCGCATCCGCTACGCGCGTGGCGCAGACGCATGCCCGGTTGAGCGCACGGTTGATCCGCTCGGACTCGTCGCCAAGGGAAGCGTCTGGTATCTGGTTGCCACAGTTGATGGAGAGCCGCGCAGCTATCGCGTCTCACGCGTGCTCGAAGCAGAGATTTTGGACGAGCCGTGCATGCGCCCACGCGATTTCGACCTTGCGTCGCACTGGCAGCAATCGAACAAAGATTTCAAGTCGAAGTTTCCGCGCTTTGACGCGCGCTTTCGCGTTCGGCGCGAAGAGGTCTCGAGGCTGTATGCGGCGGCGCGTTTTGCGCGCGTCGAGAGCGTCGGCGAGCCTGATGCGTTGGGTTGGGTCGAAGCCTCGATGCGTTTTCAGTTTGAGTGGGAAGCGTGCGAGTTTGCGCTTGGAATGGGCAGGAAGGTTGAAATCATCGAGCCGCAGGATTTACGCGAGAAAGTTTTGCAGGCAGCGCGCGAGGTCGTCGAATTTTATTCGCAGGTTGCTGAAGGTGAGACGAAAGAGCGCAGGTGAACGCGGATTGATGCGAAACAATTCTGAGCGAAGCAGCTCAATCCGTGTTTATCCGCGTTCACATCTGCCCGGCCCTTCATCAATCTCATCGACAGGCTGTTCAAACCTAACGCTTGAGACGGTCGAGAAACTGTTTGCGAAACTTTGAAACCTTTGGCGCGACGACGGCGCGACAATAGGGCTGGTCTGCGTTGTTCTGAAAATACTCCTGATGATAATCCTCAGCTACATAGAATTTTTCAGCAGGCGCGATCTCCGTCACGATGGGCGCATCCCAAATCCTTTCCGATTCCATCTCGCGGACGACCTGTTCGGCAGCCTCCTTCTGTTCGGGCGAATGATAAAAGACGGCTGAGCGATACTGTGTGCCAACGTCCGCGCCCTGTCGGTTGAGAGTCGTTGGGTCGTGAATCGTAAAGAAGACTTCGAGCAGCTCGCGGTAAGAGACCGTCGATGGGTCGAATGTGATTCGCACAACTTCCGCATGACCCGTCGTGCCTGAGCAGACCTGCCGGTAA
>CBDUCU010000260.1:0-5717 GCA_965365725.1 uncultured bacterium
AGCTTGATGCAATCAAGCCCCGAGCGCGCGTTTGCATATATCCGCGAGATACTCAAAACCGGTTCGGCCGCACACCCGCGTCTGAAAGAAGCAGCCGTCTCGCTCATTAGCGGAAAAGACAACCCGCAGGCCCGCCCGCTTCTGCTCGACATTGCACGCGACTCTCAGGCCGACCCGCGTCTGCGCGCGCGCGCCGTCCACAATCTCGCCGACATGGGCGGCGAAGCGGCGCTCGACGATCTTCTTAAAATCTACGACGCTGATTCGAGCCGCGACGTGAAACGTCAAATCATCCATGCGCTTTTTGATATGGAAGAGAATCAGCGTGCGCGTACAAAACTTCTCCAGATTGCGCGCAATCAAACGGAAGATCAGGAACTGAGGCGGACGGCCATACACGGTCTCGGCGAGATGAAGAACGCTTCGGCCTTTGATGAGCTGATGCAGATTTACGCCGCCGAGCAGAACGTCGAGATCAAACGACAACTCCTCCACGCCTTCTCCGACACGAAGGATGCGCGCGGCCATGCGAAGCTTCTTGAGATTGCGCGCAACCAGGCGGAGAGCGCCGAGATGCGACGTACGGCCATCCATTGGCTCAGCGAAAAAGAGGGCGAAGGTTTTATCGACGAGTTGATGAACATCTATCGCACGGATCGCAATACGGACGTGCGCCGTCAAATTCTTCATGCGCTCTCGGAGATAAAAAGTCCGCGTGCGCGGACGCTGATCGTCGAAGCTGCGCGCACGGGCGACACTCCGGAACTGCGACGCTCGGCCATTCGCCAGCTTGCAGAGACCGACGATGCGCCCACGCTCGACATCCTCATCTCGATCTACGATGTGGAGACAAGCGCGGACGTAAAGCGACAGTTGCTCCACGCTTTCGGCGAGTCGAAGCAGAAGCGCGCGTTGCAAAAATTGATGGACGTGGCGCGCCGTGATTCTTCGGTCGAGCTGAGAAAGCAGGCCATCCAGGGTCTCGGCGAATCGGACGATCCCGATGCGCTCAAATTTCTCGAAGAATTGCTAAAGCCCTAGCAGACGTTTTCTAGGAGCGTGCCGAATTTCCTTTGCGCGCTCCCGAACAGATTAACGAACAAACCGGAATGCTTGGCGCGCACGGTCGCAATTAGCGCGGCGCGAGAGGATACTTTTATGCGAAAAACGACCTTGATGTTGACGACCATCGTCTGTTTGATCTTTTCAAACGCTTCCTGCGCGCGTGCGATGCTGGCCGAGCCTGTCAGAATCGCATCAGCCGAAGAGACGCAAGCAGCCAAACAATCACAGGGCTTTGTAGGTGTCGAAGGCGCAGACTTAAATGCAAGGATGGAAGCGGCGGCGCGTCAGGCGCGCGCGTCGAAGTCGCCCTTCTGGACGGCCTATGCGTTTGACGTGAGGCCCGGCGTGGCAATCGACCCGCAGGGCGGAGAGTTTCATGGCTCGATGAACACCATCGGCGGCATACACGTCTTTACAGGCACGACGCGCGCCGGAATCACTGCTGAGACGCGCAATCTCGCGCTCTTTATCCTGCGCGATGGTGGATCGAACAGCGTGACGCGCATCGAGGTCTACAATCTCGACCGGCAGCGTGAATACAGCGGCTATCCGGTTTATTGGGCGGGCCGCGCCGGAAACGAAGAGAGCCTCGCCTTTCTTCGCCCGCTTGCCGAGCGCGACGCGCAATCGCAGATGCAAGAGCGCGCCACTCTCGCCATCGCGCTGCACGACGACCGACGCGTCTCCGGCATCCTCAAAGAATTTATCAACACGTCGAAAAGCGAGAAGGTGCGCAAATCTTCGGTCTATTGGCTGGGGCTGACGGGCGGCGAGACGGAATTTTTGTCTACGCTTGTTCGCAACGAGCAGGAGAAGATCGAGCTTCGCCGCACCGCCGCGCACGCCATCGGCGCAAGCCGTGACCCCGCCGCGCTCAACATCCTTCAGACTCTTTACACGAACGCGCTCCCGAAAGAGTTGAAACGCGCCGTCATCCACGCCATCGGCGAAAACGAGAATAGAGACGAGGCTTACGCTTTTGTTCTCAAAGTGGCTAAGTCCGACCCGGACAAAGATGCGCGTCGGGCAGCCGTCCATCTGATTGGCGATTCCGACCGCGAGCAGGCCATTGACGATTTGATGAGCATCTATGCAAACGATTCTGACCAGGACGTAAAACGCCATGTCGTTAATGCGCTCGGCGATCATAAAAGCCCGCGCGCCGAAACCAAATTGATTGAGATTGCACGCACGGCTACCGATACAGAACTGCGCCGCCGAGCCATCCATCAGCTCGGCGAGAAAGACACAGAAGCGATGGTTGACGAGCTGATGAAGCTCTACTTTCAAGAGCAGACCGGAGAGGTCAAGCGCGCGATCCTTCATGCCTTCTCTGAGATGAAAAGCCCGCGCGCGCAGGCCAAGCTTCTCGAAGTGGCGCGCGCGCAAAACGAGCCGGCGGACGCGCGTCGTCAAGCAATTCACTGGCTCGGCGAGCGAGGCGAATCATCGCTTGACGAGTTGGCACGAATCTTTGAAAGCGAGCGCAACAACGATGTGCGCCGTCAAATCCTCCATGCGATTTCAGAAATAGACAGCCCGCGCGCCGAAGCAAAGCTCTTTGAAGTGGCGCGTAAAAGCGACAGCCCTGAATTGAAGCGGCAAGCGATACATCGGATCGGCGAGAAGGCGAGCCGACAAAGTCTCGAATTTCTGAAAGAGACCGTCAACACGTCGGATGCAGACACGCAGGTGCAGATACAGGCCGTCCGCGCCATCAGCGAAAAGCCTGCCGAGCAGGCGGTGCCGCTCCTGATCCAGATAGCCAGGACGCATCCGAACCAGCAGGTGCGACGCGCCGCCATGCATCAGCTCGGAGAGACGGGCGACCCGCGTGCGCTCGATTTTTTCAGGGAAGTTTTGCAGAAGTGAGCGCGTCAAATTGTGAAGAGAGTTTTTGCTCGTCAGCGACGCTCTAAAAATTTTCGGCGCGCGAAACAATTCGTTGCCACAAAATCCGCGCAAGCGGTGTTTGATAGATTAGGCGGCTTCGAACGGCTCTCTCTTTCAGATGCAAGTCGTCAAAAAATTTTCAACGCCGCGCGCGCTCTCTCAGTAGTAGTTATTGAACTCGATCTTCGATCACGAAGCTTTCAAGCTCAATCACGCTTTTTACAGACTTTTTACACGGACGTGCGTCAAGTAACGCAACTTCAACGCGCGCATAGGCGTTTTAGAGTTGACGCGCCAGCGCGTCTTCAACTGCCTCGGTCAAAAACAATTTAGTAGTTCAAACGAATCATTCAAGGGCGAGACTAAAGCGACCTCCACATCGCCCGCCGGAGCAATAAGTTCGGGCGCGTTCTCAACGCTGCCGCGCAAAACGAACACAGATTTTCCAAACGGATCGGCGCGCACCGGGCAAGGCGCACGCCGAATCGCAGGGGTTGGTGCGTCTTAAAAAGTCCTGCTCGCCGCGAAACGCACAGTTGGTAAAGAATTGTTAGGAAGAAGAACTATGAGGCAACACACATTAAATAGACTGCTGCTCTTAATCGTCGTCCTGATGTTTGCGCAGACGGCGCGCGGCGCTGCCGAGATTGTTGACGAGATCGACGCGCCGAAGACCGACGCGCCCAAGCAAGATTTGAAAGCGCCCAATGCGAAGCCGACCATCGTTCTTCCGCCCGAGAAGACGCAGCCCGTGCGCGTCACCAAATTCGACAAAGCTCCGTCAATCGACGGCAAGCTCGACGAAGAAATTTGGAAGACCGCCGCCGTCTTCAAAGATTTCTATCAAACCAACCCCGGCGACAACATCTCGCCCTCAAAACCTACCGAAGTTTATATCGGCTACGACGCAACGACGCTCTACATCGGCGTGCGCGCCGTCGATGAACCCGACAAGGTTCGTGCGACGGTCGCCAAGCGCGACAACGTCTTTGGCGAAGACAACATTCGTCTCTTTCTCGACACCTACAACGATCAACGCAAGGCCTACGTGCTCGGCTTCAATCCTCTCGGCATACAGCAAGACGGCATCATGACCGAAGGGCAAGGCACGGACTTTAGCGTCGACATCGTGATGAACTCGAAGGGCGTGATTACGGAGACGGGCTGGACGCTTGAGGTGGCCGTCCCCTTCAAGTCTCTGCGTTATGAGGCGGGCAAAGACAAGCTCTGGGGTCTTCATATCTGGCGCAACATCGACCGCTTCAACGACGAGATGGATTCGTGGATGCCCATCTCGCGCGATGAATCCGGCATGCTCAATCAGGCGGGCAAGATCACAGGACTTGAGGGCATCTCGACCGAGCGCACGCTTGAGCTGATTCCTTCTATCACGCTTTCCGAGACGGGCAAGCATATCCGCTCGATGACGCGCTCGCGCGCTGAATCGCTCGGCATCGCAGACGCCGGACGCTTTATCAATGAGCCGGGCCGCATCGAAGCGGGACTCACGGCCAAGTGGAGCATCTCGCCCGCGATGACTTTAGACTTGGCCGTCAACCCCGACTTTGCTCAGGTCGAGGCCGATGCCGTCGTCAACACGGCCAACCAGCGCTTCCCGATCTTCTTTGAAGAGAAGCGCCCCTTCTTTCTCGAAGGCATCGAGATTTTCCGCACGATGATTGCCGCCGTCCACACGCGCACGATTGTCGACCCCGACATCGCCGCCAAACTGACGGGCAAAGAGGGCCGCACAACCTACGGGCTGCTGGTTGCTTCTGACAACGCGCCCGGCAACTATACGGAAGACCAAAGATACGACCCCGAAAATTTACCTGAGGCCATCGACCGGCTCGACGGTCGGAACTCGACCGTCGGCATCCTGCGTCTCAAGCGCGACGTGGGCAAAGAGAATTCATTGGGGTTTCTTGGCACGGCTTATCGCTTCCCCAACCGCAACAACTATCTCGGCGGATTCGACGGGCGTTTTCGTCTGAGCAAAATCACGACCGCAGAGTTTCAGGTGCTTGGGACAAACGCGCGCCGTTGCAGCTTTGCCGCAAACCCCGCCGACGACGAGTGTCGCACGCACAACGGGTTTGCCTACGCTTACAACGTGACGCGCGCGGCGCGGCATCTCTGGATGAACGTCAACGGCGCGGCGCGCACCGGCGGCTATCGCGCCGACGTGGGTTTTAGTCGTCGTCTCAACACGAACAACCACAACGTCAACGTCGAATACAACACCGAGCCGAAGCCAAAGGCCAAGATCGTCTCCTGGAACACATACAACTATCTGGGCGGCAATCACGATTGGCAGGGTCGTCTCCAGAATTGGAACTACGAGGGGCAGACCGGCCCGAATCTTCAACGTCAATCGTTTGTACGTGCGGGCTTCAACATGGGCTATGAGCGCGTCTTCGGTTACGAGTTTGGCGAAACGCGCTTTGCCAATGGGCGCGATGAAAAGGCGGCTTCTTCAAAGAACGTCTTTATCTACGCCGGATCGACTCCGCACAAAAAGATCAACTTCTTCTACTTCTTTGGTTATCGATGGGGCGCGCTCGATTACGACTTTGGCGCGGGGCCGAAGTTTCCTCGACAAAGCCCGTCGGCCATCGCTGCCCGCGAGGCGCAAAGCGCCGGTCTTTGCGACGTGGCGGAGGGCGAAGCCGAGCCTGAAGTCTGTCAAGCGCTGCTCGACCCCGGCGCAGGTAATCTGCTCTATACGAACGGCAATATCACCTACAAGGCGACCGATG
>CBDUCU010000261.1:0-5700 GCA_965365725.1 uncultured bacterium
ACTTCTTATAGACCTCGGCGACCTCTTTTTTCTCCTTACGCTGACGTTCGAGCGGGTCTTCACTCTTCTTATCCTTCTGTGCAAAGACAGAAGATGGCGCAAGCGAAAAGGCGAGCGAGAGGATGAGCGCAAACGAGCGCATCCAACTATGACGAGCCATCACTTTAAACTCCTGTTGATGTGACACGAAAAAATCTTTTGCAGAGGTCAGTTCGCAACCGCGAGACGGAGGCGAAAAAACTGCCTGTCGAGAGCCTGCTTGAATAAGAGCACGAGGCTAGAAAAATAGCGATGCCTGAAAAGTCCGAAAGCCGCCTTACTGCTGAAGGCTCTAAACCCAAGCATCGCCTGAATTTCGGCCAGAATTTTAGAGCCTTGCCGGAACACAGTCAAGATGCCCTGAGAGAGCGTCGGGTTGCCTCAAACGCCTGGCTATTACCCGTTGTCAGTTGTCGATTGTCCATTGTTTTGTGTTGGGCTGCCTGAGAAGTTTTATGTAAAGGTTCAAGCCGGATTACGGAAACAACGGACAACTGACCACTGACAACGGACAGTTTTTACACTTCCGCCTGACGCGGCTTGCCGAACATCCATGCAACAAAGATTGAGACGACGTAGAGGACAAACATCGGTGCGGCAAAAAGCATCATGTTGAGCACGTCGCTTGTTGGCGAAAGCACAGCCGCCGCGACGAGGATGATGACGATGGCGATGCGCCAGCTTCGCAGCAAAATGGCAGCCGTCAACAGACCGATCCGCGAAAGAACATAAGTCACCGCCGGCATCTGAAAGACCACGCCCATCGCCAGCATGATAAGAACGATAAAATCGAAATAGTCGGTCGCCTTCAAAAGCAGGCGGAAGTCCTGACCGAGCCCGAGCAGGTAGCGCGCGGCGGGCGGAAAGAGAATGTAGTAGGCGAAGGCTGCGCCAATAACGAATGAAATTGTCGAGAGCGCGATAAAAGGGAGCGCGTAGCCGCGTTCGTGCGGGTAGAGTCCGGGCGAGATAAAGCCCCAGATTTGCCAGAGCAGAAAAGGGACGGAGAGCGCGATGGCGGCGTAGAGCGAAACCTGTAGATAGAGCGAGAAAGGCTCCATCGCGGTCGTCACGATAAGCTTGTCTTCGAGGCCCGGCAGCGCGTCCGGGTCGGCCTGCAAATCGACTGGCAGACGCACGCCCGCCGGGATGACGGTTGCGCCCGAAATCAAAGCCTCAGATGTATAAACTGCGAGATTGCCCGCCGCGTCGCGTTTGACTGCGACTTCGACCGACGCGCCTTCCGGAATCACGCCCGCGCCGAGCTTGACGGCCTCTGCAAAAACGTAGCGGCCCGTTTCGTCTTCGCTCAATTCTCTGAGCGGGCGGATGGCTTCGCTGCCCGTCAACCCTTGCAGAGGCACGGGCCGTCGTTGCGCTTCGGCCAGAGCTTCGCGCACGGGCACGGAAAGAAAATTGTAGATGTGATTCGAGAAGAACCAGCACACGATGAGCGCCGCGACGACAAAGATCATCGAGCGCAGGAGCCTGCGTCGCAGCTCATCCAAATGCTCGAGAAAAGACATCTGTCCGCCGAGCCGCGACTCTTCGCTCTCTTGTTCCGCGTCTGTCAGGGTCGATGCCATAGTGGAAAATCGAAAGATTGCCGGCGGTCGTTAGAGCCAGTCGTGTTTCTGCGTCGGCTCTTTGGGAGCGTCAGCCTCTGTCTCTGTTTCGTCCTCTGTGGTGAGAGTCGTCGTCTGATTCGGCGTGCGAGCAATCGTGCGCTCGCCTTCGGCCCAGGACTCTGCGCCCGCTTCAACGCCTGCGTTGAGCGCCGTCTGCGGCTCGCTATATGTCTTCGACGCGGCGGCGGTGATATCGCGGGCATCGACGTTGATATCCGGCATGCGTAAATCTTTTTCGATTCGCTCGAACTCGACCTCGCGCTCCCACGTTCGCTTGAAATCCTCAGACGTGCGTTTGAACTCGCTCAAAGTCTTGCCGATGGTGCGACCGATTTCGGGAAGCTTGCGCGGCCCAAAGATAATCAGCGCTACGACCGCGATGACAAGCATCTCGGTCGTGCCAAGAAATTCGAGGAAGGCGGGATAGAAAAACATACACTGATGAGTGATGAGTGTTGAGCGATGAGCGATGAGTAAAGATAAATTCTTACTCATCACCGATCACTCATCGCTCATCACTTTTCCTGTTTGTAATCCGGCGGATAGTAGATGACTTCAACTGCCTGGCCGCCGACTCCGCGCGTATAGAAAGAGACGGTACGGTCGCGGTGCTCTTTGAGCGGGCGACCTTCGCGGCGTGCGTATTCGTCCAACTCTTCGCGCGTCTCGACGCGCAATCCCAGATGCGGCGGGTGCTTCGAGCCCGGCGCAAGCAAGGCCACGCCGAACCCGCGCGCGTCCCTCAGCATCGCCCAATCGTCATAGAGCGTCTCCAACGCAAATCCCATCTGCTGATACTCTTCGACATCGCGCCGCAAATCTTCCGACTTGACTGCGATATGATCGACCGTGCCCTCGAAGCGACGTGCGGGCTGTTGCTGCATCTTCTAAAACCTCCGCTACTGCAACAATGCATGCGCAATTGCCTGTTGACAAACAGTTCGGCGCGCGCGACTTACTTATTTTGTCTTCCATCCTTCGCCAAAGCGTTCCGCAAAGACGATCCGCTCAAGCGGAAAGCGACCCGTGTAAGGCTTGTCGGGCTGTTTGGCGCGTCCGACGGCCAGCAGCGCTACGATCTCGCCTTCATCCGGAATGCCAAACTCGCGCTTGACACCGGCTGCGTCAAAACCCTCCATCGGCGCTGTGTCGAGACCGTAAGCTTCGGCGACGAGCATCATCGTCGTCAAAGCGATCATCGTGTGACGATTGACCCACATCGCTTGATCCATCGAAGAGACAAAACCGACGGCTGATTGTTTATATTTCTCAACCGTATCGAGACTGCCCGCACCGCGCCGAGCGCCTTCGCGCAACACTTCGTCAGCAGTCTCTTTCCATTCCTCTTTCATGCCGACGGCGATGATGACCACAGGAGCTTCTGCAACCTTCGGCTGACCAAAGGCGACCTGCTGAAGACGCTTGCGGTTCTCTGCATCGCGCACAACGACAAAGCGCCAGGGTTGCAAATTGTAGCCGGATGGAGCCTGCGCGCCGAGCTTAAGGATCGCTTCGAGATATTCGACGGGAACTTCTTCGTCAGTAAAATTGTTTGTCGCGCGACGTTCGAGCAGCACTTCGTTAATAGGTTTTAAGGGCGACCCGTCGGGCCGTGTGTTCGGCAAATCGGTCGGCTTGTCTTCGAGCATCGTCAACATATCTCCTTATGCGATTTGAACTTTTTGTCGGCGCAGTTGATTGTAACCCCTCGCCCGATATGCGTAAAACGCGAGAGCGCGCGGCGTGAAAGATTCTTGACAACGTCGCACGGCGCGCGTCAATCTCAACGGTGAAACTTACATCCTAAATTTGAGCTGAGGAAAATTTGTTGATGGAAGCGCCGCGCATTGTCTCTCTTCTGCCGTCAGCCACCGAAATTGTCTATGCGCTCGGACTCGAAGACGCGCTCGTCGGTGTAACGCACGAATGCGACTACCCCTTATCAGCCAGAGAAAAACCGAAGCTCACGTCGAGCCGCATCTCGCACGCGACGATGTCGAGCAAAGAGATTGACCACGCCGTCCGCTCGCAGCTCGACGGTCACGGGTCGATCTACGATCTCGACGAAAATCTTTTGCGCGAGCTAAAGCCCGATCTCATACTTACGCAGGAGCTGTGCGAGGTCTGCGCCGTCAGTTACAAAACGGTCAAGCAGGCGGCAGCGCGTCTCTTTGACGGCGAGTGCCGCATCGTCTCGCTTGAGCCTTCAACCATCACAGACATTTTTGAAAACATTCGCACGGTCGGTGAGCTGACGCTTAGAACGGACGAAGCCGCTTTGGTCGTCGGCGAGCTTTCGACGCGCGTTGATGCGCTGGCCGCCGCACTCGCGGGTGTTAAGCAAAGGCCGCGCACGCTGATGCTCGAATGGCTTGAGCCGCCCTTTGCGCCCGGCCATTGGGTTCCCGAACAGGTCGCGCTCGCTGGCGGCGACCATGCCTTTGGCGCAGCCGGCGAGAAATCGCGAACGACCACGCCCGAAGAGATTCGAGCTTACGCTCCCGAAGTAATCGTGCTGATCCCTTGCGGCTATTACAAAGAAGATACGCTGCGCGCGCTCGAAAGCGCACGGCTTCCCGCAGGCTGGAGCGAACTGCCGGCCACACAAGCCGGGAACGTGTGGGCCGTTGATGCAACAAGCTACTTCAGCCGCCCCGGCCCACGCGTCGTTAAAGGCGCGGAGATTCTCGCGCGCATACTTCATCCCGAACTATTTGACTCGCCCGACGAAGATGATGCCATTCGTGTTCCGCTTGAGTTGATGTGCGATTAAAGCGCGAATCCCCGAACCGACTCAGCATCGATAAACTTACTTGTGCCGGTAAACGCCGAGCCCGGTCGCAACTGCGCCAAGAAAACGCGTCTCGAAAATATCTCATCGACGTGTGAGGACGGATAAAAGCTGCGCTGCGTCGGAGCGAGGGTGGTCGCTTTATCTCGGTCATCCTGACTCGGCATTCATTATCTCCGCACCCTCCATCACTTCTAAAGCATTCAGTCAGCGTTGCTATCTTTCTTTCTCAAAATGAACGATGTCCTCTCACTCTGACAGCCTGCTTGATGCGTCAACCGGATTCTTAATCAGAAAATCCTTTATTTTGCAGCGAGGTCGCGCGGCATAGCACTTGTTATATCTTCGATTCAGCGAAGTGCGTAAAGCACTCGCTGTTTATCTCGATCCTTCTCGGGGCGGTAATTGTCGAATGGTCACCACCGCAAGCGCGAACACGAATCAGTCCAGTGAAACGGCAGGGGCTTTGCTCTTTCCCCGCCGGACGGAAGAGCACAAGCGGGCGGCACCCGACCGAGACCAGTGCCGTCTGAATGAGCAGCTCGACTCCATCTTCGAAGGCCTTGAGAACCCGACCACCGAAGAGACCGTTCGGTTTGTCTTCAGCACGTTCTCACATCTACGCGAAATTCTACGCCTTGTCGAACTCAACGTCGGCGAAGGAGGCCCGACTCTGGTCACGCTTGCCACCTTCGCGCTCGTCGAAAGTGAATCGAGGTCTCTGGTCAAATTCATCGAGACGCGTACTTCAAAGATAAAGTGCATCAAAGGACTTCTCCGCGAAGCGCTTGACGGCATGAGCTTCGCCCTCAGACATGAGTTAAAGAGCGTCTTCGGCCAGGATCTTGCTGGAATCAGAGCAGAGCAAAGCCCCGACGAGGTGCGCCCAGAATTTATGAGGGCGCATGGGCGGCTCAGCAACTGCTTCCAGCAGTCGATTGTCACGCTCGCACGCGTGTTTGACCCGTCTATCAGAGGCGAGTTTCTCTTCGATGATTACAGAACCCGACTCAAACAGTCTTCCGCGCTGTTAAGAGAGTTGTCGTCCTTGGCACGACTTGCGCGCCGCGCGGAGCAGAACCCCGACGGCGAGGCGAGCGGCCTGCTGATCTGGGGGCTTAAAGACTTCTGCCAGGGCACGATCAATTACCTCATGTACAAAGACCTCAATGAGTTTGAAGACATCGCACGCGAGGTCATGTGCAGTCGCGGCTCGGCAAGACACAGTTTTATCCTGCACTG
>CBDUCU010000262.1:0-5693 GCA_965365725.1 uncultured bacterium
GGTTGGATGCCGCTCTATGCGCTGGCAGCCGTGCTTGGTTCGACCATCGGCTGCGTCATTCTTTATAAGATTTCGCAGCGTGCGGGCCGGCGCGCGCTCGAAAGTTTCTCCGAACAAAAGCAGGCGCGCGTCAAAGAGTTGGTCGATAAATACGACGTGCTCTCTGTTCTGGTCGCGTCGCTTCTGCCGCCGCCATTTCCGTTTAAGCTATTCGTTATCACAGCAGGTGTGTTCAGATTGAATCTCTTTCGTTTTGCTGCGGCGGTGGCAGCAGGGCGTGCCGTCCGCTTTCTGCTCGAAGGATTTCTGGCGGTGCGTTATGGTGAGAGAGCCAGAGAGGTTCTGGCGGAGAACTATCCCGCAATAGGCATCGGGCTGGCCGTCGCCGTCGTTCTGATTTTCTTCTTGAAAAGCGTGCTGAAAAGAAGAAAATCAATGACCGATCAAAAATCTGCGACGACTGAGTGAGCCAAACTTTTATGCTTGCGTCTTCTCGAAGGCTTCGAGTTGAGCTTGCGCGCCGCAGCAAGATCATAAATGCCTTGCTCGCGTAGAGCTGCGAGGAAATGTAGAAAGATTTGAGCGGTGGCGCGCGCGTCGTCGGCGGCGCGATGATGGTTCGGGAGCGGAACGTCAAAATGCTCTGCGAGCGCATGCAGACGATAAAAGCCAAGCTCGGGAAAGAGCCGTCGCGCAAGCGAGACCGTACAGAGATGCGGGTTCGCCATTCGACGACCGGGAAAAACAAGCGCCAGTTCGTGATTGACAAAGCGAACGTCGAAGAGTGCGGCATGAGCGACAAGCACGGCATCACCCGCAAAGTTGAGCCAGTCGGCGGCAATCTCTTCAAATGTCGGAGCCGTTTTGAGCATCGAATCGGTGATGCCTGTCAGCCGACTGATGAAAGACGGCATCGGCGTACGAGGATTCAGAAGCGTCTCAAATTCGCTGACGATGCGGCCTCCGCTGATGCGGCACGCGCCAATCTCGACCATACGGCTGGGCGGGTATTTCGGGCCGGTTGTTTCCACGTCGAAGACGACAAAGTCAGTCTCGTCGAGCCGCCGCAGATCATCGTCCGGGCAGATGAGCTCGATATGCTCGGAGCCGTCAGCAATTCTCAAACGCCAGTCGTCTTTGATTAACTCGGAAACGAGCATGAGCGCGATTTCGGGTTCAAGCCCGGGCAACTGGAGGACGTTTTCAGCAACGCTGACGGCGCGTGCGCGTCCCCCGTGCAAGCGTAGCAGTTGAATCGTTTCTTGGTTGAGCGCAGAATCGGGAATGAGATTACGGAAGGTCTGCATCGAGCCGGATTGTAGCACGCACAGTGCTGCGTAAAGAAAATGTTCGAGAGGTCTTTAGGGGAATGAAGACTGAAGAGGTTTTGGAAATGTTCCGGCGCACGGGCGCGCTGCTTGAAGGGCACTTTATTCTGACGAGCGGGCTGCACAGCCCCGTCTATCTACAATGCGCGCTTGTTTTACAACACGCGCAGGAGGCCGGACAGTTGGGCCTCGCGCTCGCCGAGCATTTTCGAGACGAGCGGGTTGAGACGGTCGTTGCGCCCGCCATCGGAGGCATCGTCATCGGCTGGGAGACGGCGCGCGCTTTGTCTGCGCGCTCGATTTGGACCGAGCGCGAAAACGGAAAGATGACTTTGCGTCGAGGCTTTACGATCCGTCCCGGCGAAAGCGTGCTTGTTGTCGAGGACGTGGTGACAACAGGCGGCTCAACGCGCGAGACGGTCGATGCTTTGCGCGAGGCGGGCGCGCGCATCGTCGGCGCAGCATCGATCATCGACCGCTCGGGCGGGCGTGCGGATGTGGGTGCACCGCGTCTCGCGCTCGCCACGCTCAACGTCCCGGCACACGCACCTGCGGTCTGCAGTCAGTGCGCCGAAGGCGTGCCTGTAATCAAGCCCGGTAGTCGTAAATCGTGAATCGTGAATCGAAGATTAGGTTTTATTGATATTTAACGGTTACTGCCGCATTCGACGAAAATATCGCTCATCCACGATTCGCTACCCAAATGATTTACAAGCTGAAGATTCAGTATGACGGAACGGATTTTCACGGGTGGCAGATACAGGACGGGTTGCGCACGGTGCAGGGCGAGTTGACCAATGCCTTGTCTCTGCTCGAAGGACGCAGGGTTATTGTGCATGGGGCGGGAAGAACTGATGCTGGCGTGCATGCTTCGGGGCAAGTGGCGAGCGTCTCTTTGCAGAGAGCGTTTTCGCCGGAAGAGTTGCGGCGTGCGATCAATGGAAATACGGGGCGCGACTTAAGAGTTTTTGAATCGTCCGTCGAGAATGAAGATTTTCATGCTCGTTTTGTGGCACGCGGGAAAACTTACCGGTACAGAATTTTTAACGCCCCTGTGATGTCTCCTTTCTGGTTGCGCTATGCGCATTTCGAGTCGCGCGTGTTGGATGTGGATTTGATGCGCCAAGCTGGCGCGCTCTTTCTCGGCGAGCATGATTGGACGGCCTTTTCTTCCATCCACACCGATGTTAGCTCGCGCGTCAGACGCATCAATCGACTTGAAATAAATGAGTTAAAGGATGAGCAGTTGGCAGGTCGTTTGATAGAAATATGGATTAGCGCGGATGGTTTCTTGCGCTACATGGCTCGCTCGATTGCAGGGACGCTGCTTGCCGCCGGACGCGGCGAGATAAGTGCCGACGAGGTTGAACATGCGATTGAATTGGGCGACAAAAACTCGGTCGGTGCGACGGCCCCGCCTCATGGTTTGACGCTTGTTGAAGTTCATTATTGAAGTTCATTATTGACGGTCAGTCGCAGTTTACTTTGCACTTTAAACTAATTTGCGATTAAGATGCGTCGGCGCTTAAAAGCGTATTGTTGAATGGTTCAAGGAGTCGGATGCTCAAAGATTTCGCTGATGTGATAGAGCAGGGATCGCGCGACGAATCGCTTCTGGCGCGCGTTGCGTGGGATCGTCTGCCGCGCCACATTGCGATTATTATGGATGGGAACGGTCGTTGGGCGAACCTGCGGGGGCAGCCGCGCGTGGCGGGCCACCGCGCCGGAGTTGAAGCTGTGCGCGCTTCGGTCGATACCTGCGCGCGGCTCGGGATCGGCGCGCTGACTCTGTACGCTTTCTCGACGGAGAATTGGAAGCGCCCGCGTCTCGAGGTCGATGCGCTGATGCGCATGCTCAAGCGCTATCTGCGAATCGAGCTTGATGAGATCAATCGACAAAACATTCGTTTCCAGCCTATCGGTCGCACCGAGGCGCTGGCCGATAGCGTCAAACGCGAGCTCGATCGCGCCGTCGAGCGCACGGCCTCAAACACCGGCATGGTCTTGAGCGTCGCGCTAAATTACGGTGGCCGAACCGAGATTGTTGATGCGGCAAAGCGCGCCGTGCGTCGTCTCGTCGGCGAAGATCGCGCGCCCGATCAAATTACGGAAGAGGATATCGAGAGGGAGCTTTATACGAACGGACTGCCCGATCTGGACCTGCTGATTCGTACGAGCGGTGAATTGCGCATCTCAAATTTTCTTTTGTGGCAGCTCGCCTACAGCGAAATTTATGTGACTGAAACGCTCTGGCCCGACGTTCGCCGAATGCACCTGCTCGAAGCAATCGTTGATTATCAAGGTCGCGACCGTCGCTTCGGCGGGCTCCAACTCGTGGCAAAGGCAAAATAGGTTTTGTCCGTTGTCATTTGTCCGTTGTCAGTTGTAAGTAAAGACATATCGGAGCTTTGACCATCTACGGACAGCAGACAACTGACAAATGAACAGATTAATCACCGCCGCCGTTGCGCTCCCCATTCTCATTGCTTCGATTATTTATCCGCCTCTCAAATATCTCTTCGTCGGACTCGCGTTTGCAGCCGTCGTGGTCGCACTTTATGAGTTCTGGTTTTTGGCGAAACGGCAGGGTGCAAGACCTGACATTGTGGTCGGCTATGCAGCAACCGCCGCCGTTTTAGTCGTCTTCTTTTTGAACGAGCCGACGTGGCTGCTCATCATCATCCCGGTCTTTATTGCGGCTGCATTGACAACAGAGATGTTGCGCGGCGCGCCATTTGACAAGATGCTTCTTTCATCGGGAGCGACTGTGCTGGGCGTGCTTTACGTCGCAGTGCTCGGAAGTCATCTGGTTGCAGTCAGGACGGGTTTTGACATTAACCTATCGCCCGTCCCCGCTAGCTATACACTTTCGACGCATCTGCTCTCGTTCTTCTTTCTCGTCCTGATGGGATCTGACACGGGGGCTTATTACACAGGGCGCGCTTTCGGAAAACACAAGCTTGCGCCAAACATCAGCCCGGGAAAAACCTGGGAGGGCGCGGTCGGAGGTATGCTGGCAAGCTTGTCGATAGCGACGCTTGCGCACTACTGGTTTTTCCCTGAGCTTGCCATACATGCGGCGTTGCCCCTGGCTGCCGTTATGAACGTGCTCGGCGTGATCGGTGATCTGGTCGAGAGCGCGCTCAAACGCGGCGCAAAGGCAAAAGATGCGGCGCAGATTCTTCCCGGTCATGGAGGCTTTCTCGACCGGCTCGATAGCTTGCTGTTCAATGCGCCGCTCCTCTACTATTTTGCGGTTATTTATTGGAGAGAAGCGTCGGCTGTAATCGGATAGAGAGGATTTTTCTGACAGTTGAAGTCAGATGAAGATATGAGTGTGCAAGGGATTGCAATTCTTGGCTCGACCGGCTCGATAGGGTGCAACACGCTTCGCGTCGTCGAGTCGTTTGCCGCCGAAGATCGGTTTCGCGTGGTTGCGCTGGGCGCGGGGCGAAACGTCAAAAAGCTTGCCGAACAGATTGAGCGACATCATCCTGAGTTGGTTGCAGTTGAAAACGAAGAATGCGCCGATGCTTTGCTCCGCGAATTAGAAGTGAGAGGCGTGCAGTCTCCGCGCATCGCTATTGGTGAAGCCGGGCTGGTCGAGGTTGCCACACATGCAGATGCTTCTTGCATCATGAGCGCAACGGTCGGCGCGGTGGGATTTGTCCCGACGCTTCGCGCGCTTGAAACAGGTAAGCGCGTCGCTCTCGCCAACAAAGAGACTCTGGTGATGGCGGGCGAGCTGATGACGCGCGCGGCGCGAGAGTCAGGTGCTGAGTTGCTGCCCGTTGACTCGGAACACAACGCGCTTCATCAATGCTTGCGCGGAGAGACGCGCAAAGAGGTCAATCGTCTTGTGCTGACGGCTTCGGGCGGCCCATTTCGCAGAAAGAGCAGAAGCGAGATGGAAGCGGCGACGGTCGAAGAAGCGATGCGCCACCCGACCTGGAACATGGGGGCAAAAGTCACCATCGACTCGGCCACTTTAATGAACAAAGGGCTGGAAGTGATCGAAGCTCACTGGCTTTTCGGCTTTGGCCCGGACGAGATCGATGTCCTCGTCCATCCGGAATCAATCGTCCATTCGATGATCGAATTGGTCGACGGCTCTGTCATCGCGCAGATGGGCGTAACCGACATGCGCCATGCAATTCAATATGCGATGACCTATCCTGAACGTCATCCGTGCGCACTTCCACGACTTGATTTAACACGCCTCTCAGGTCTTCATTTTGAGAGACCAGACATGGACACCAACCGCATCGAAGGCGCGGCGACCGGCTTCAACGGCCGTGTTCAGGGCGCCGCCGGCAAGCTGACCGGCGACAGCAAGCTGCAGGTCGAAGGCAAGATCAACGAGAT
>CBDUCU010000263.1:0-5672 GCA_965365725.1 uncultured bacterium
GCAATCAGCGACGCGCACGGCGACGCGTTTTGCATCAAGCGTTTCGACTTCGATCGAGACCCGCACCTCTGCGCCCGAATACTTGACGGCGTTGTCGAGCAGATTCGAGACCGCAGCTTGAAGTTCTACGGGGTCGCCGACGACGCGCGCTCTCTCCTCATCCACAGTCTCTGAGTATCGCAATGAATTCTCGTCGAGTTTATATCGCACGCGGGCTAACTCGAGACACTCGCGCACCATCTCGTCGAGATCAATAACGGAAGTGAACGGCTGACGTTGCCGGTGGCTCGCGCTTCCCGCGTGCAAGACCTGTTCGACCGTGTGCAAGAGACGGTCGTTGTCGGCCAGCATGATGTCGTAAAACTCTTTCCGGCGCGCTTCGTCAACCTCTCGCGTCTTGAGCGTTTGAAGATAGAGACGGATCGAGGCAAGCGGCGTTTTCAGTTCGTGCGTGACGGCATTGATAAAAGCGTCGTGCTGTTCGTTGCGTCTAATTTCGCGTATGAGAAAGGTCGTGTTAAGGACGAGCCCGACGATGATGAGAACGAAAAAGATGATTCCAAAGACCAGCAGCGCCACTTCGCGCCAGTTCAAGAGAATCCATCCGACGTTGAGCGCGATTGCGAGCGCGACCAGACACGAGCCGAGCGTGATAAAGAAAACGACCGATTTGCGACGACTGCTGATCCGCATGCTCTGGATTTTAGTAAGGAAAAAGTAAAAAGGAAAAAGGAAAAAGTGAGAAGGCACCCGCGGCCCGTTCACTTTTTCCTTTTTCCTTTTTACTTTTTCCTTCTACTCAGGCTGCTCGCCGAAGCGCCTGCGGTTCGGGTTGTTTGGACATCGCCTCTTTGCTGATGAGCTTGATGTCTTTAGCAAGCCCGAGAAACTGTAGCGTGCGTATGCCCCACCAGTTCATGTCGATCTCATACCACGTCAGGCCATGACGCGCGGCGCGCGGGTGCGCATGATGATTGTTGTGCCATCCTTCGCCGAAAGTAAGAATTGCAACCCACCAACTATTGGTCGAATCGTCTGTCGTGACGAAGCGGCGCGTGCCCCACAGGTGCGTCGCCGAATTAACCAGCCACGTCGCGTGCAGACCGAAGACGACGCGAAAAAACATCCCCCACATAAAGACCGACCAACCGCCAATCGCGAGAAGCAACCCGCCAACGATAACGAGCGGCACCCAGTAGAATTTATTGAGCAGTACGTGGAAACGATCCTTCATCAGATCGGGCGCATAGCGCATCATCACCTCGTGCCCGTGCTGCTGCGCCGTGCCTCTGAAAATCCAACCCATGTGCGCCCAATAGCGTCCGTCGCGCGGCGTGTGCGGGTCAAGTCCCGGCTCTTCCGTGTGCGCGTGATGGATGCGATGCGTCACAACCCAATCGATATGGCCGCCTTCCATCGTCAACGTACCGCAGACGGACAAAAAGTATTCAACCGCCTTGGGAGTTTTAAAGCCTCGATGCGTCAGCAGTCGATGAAAACCCATCCCGATGCCGAGGCTTCCTGATATCCACCAGAGGAGGACGGTCGCCGCCAGCGCCTGCCAACTAAACATAAAGAGAGCCGCCACCGCGCCCACGTGAAAGAGCGAGATAAAGATTAAAGTCGGCCAGTTGATCGGCTCCTTGCGTTTATCCGTTGCTGCTTTGCTACTCATAAATCCCCCTCTGATGTTGTATGTTTCCGTCCGCTATTGTTGGATGTTGACGACGCGAAACATCGTAGCAAGTTACGACGCGGATGTTTGTAATAGTTATGTAATTGAGCTTGCGTTGAAGCAAAACAAAACATTCAAGATGATGAAGCGTTGATGTTTTTATGTCATACGACGAAAACCGTAACATGCACGACAACAAGCGAACACCAAAATGCGAAACAGGCTTTCTTCACCCGTCGCATCGGTTTCACCGGCAACTATTTTTGGCTTGAGCGATTGAAGGATTTAAAGGCGCGAATAGGTGAGGCCCGTCTGCCCCTGATACTTGCCGCCGCGATCTTCGTAGGAGGTCGTGCAGTCTTCATCAGACTCAAAGAAGAGAACCTGACCGATGCCTTCGTTGACATAGACGCGCAGGGGTAAATCGGCAAGGTTGCCGAGTTCGATGACGAGGCGGCCCGTCCAACCGGCTTCGAGCGGAGTGGTGTTGACGATCAATCCGGCGCGCGCATATGTCGATTTGCCGAGACAGATTCCTGTGACGGTGCGCGGCATCCTAAAGGTTTCGACCGTTACGCCGAGCGCGTAGGAGTGCGGCGGCATCAGGTAATACTTCGAGCCGTCTTCAGCGTCGCGCAAAGGCGGCTCGACGAGCGATTGTTCATCGAAACGTTTAGGGTCGATTTCGCGCCCGTGAATAGGTGAGAAGACGCGAAAGCCGTCATCGGCAAGACGCATGTCGTAACCGTAAGAAGATGCGCCTGCCGAGATGATGCGGCGGCCTTCTATCTCGCGCACGAGCGTTGGATTGAATGGTTGAATCAAAGCGGCTTCTTCGGCCATCTGTCTGATCCAGCGGTCGGATTTGATTGTCATCACTATGGATTCCGGATAGAAGAATTTTTATCGAAGAACGCAGGTCGCCAAGTCTAAAGTCGCATCGTCTGCGACGCAAGCGCGCGTGTCTAAATAGTGAGCGGTAAGCAGAGCGCGCGACGAGCAGTAAGCAGTATGGAGTCAAAAAAACGCTTACTGCTTACTGCCTCGCTTGCATGATGCGGATCGTGCCGCTCCCGGCTGTAAGCGAGATATTTGCGCCGCCTGCGCCCGATTGCCCGCGTAGCACGCGTTCGGTAGGGGTGGTGCGCTCGGCTGGTTTGAGTTCGGGATGTTCATTCAAGATGCGTCCGGCGGCGAGCACTTCGGCATTGATGTAGCCGTTAAAGCCGGAGGGGAGCGAGAGATTGATATCGCCGCGCGCAAGACGCAGGCTCAAGCCGCGTCCGCGCCAGCCGCGCGTCGGAATGTTGAGATTGACCTCCCCGCCCGCAAGCGTTGCTTCAACGTCGCCGCCAGTCAAGACAAGCGTCGCCTGTTCGCTCTCGCCCGCGTTGAGACGTATTGCTCCCTCGACATCTTTAATTGTGAGCGGGCCGTTGCCGGCATTGATCTCAAGATCGGTCTGCGCGGGCACGCGGATGCGATAGTCGATCTTCCAAGCTGCGGCGAGCAGCTTTTTTGGAAAGTTGCGCGCAATGCGCTTCATGTATTTGCGGTCGTGCGTGCCGACCGTCAGAACGCGAAGGTGATTTACGTCGTCGTCGAGGTGAAAAGTGTTGACGGCGGCGAGTTGCGAAAGCTCTTCTTCGGTGTCGGCTGTAAGCTCGATGTCTGCCGTGATCTCTACTTCGCCGCGCGGCCAAGCCTCGATTGTGAGCGAGCCTTGCGGAGCGCCATAGATGGTTACGCGTCCGCCGAATGGAAAACGCTTGGTCTCTCGCCGGGTGGTTGTTCGTTTGAGCTCAGGCGGCTGCGGCGCTGTGACATTCGTCTTTGAAGAAGTCTTTTTTGCGTCGGCAGGTCTTTGGCTTTGCGCGGCGACGTAATGCGTTTGAGTTAAAGAGAGTAGTGCGGTGAACAGGACGAAAAGTGTCGGGAACGACGTGGCTCGCTTGATTGAGTAGTTCAACTTTGATTCCTTATTTATCGAGATCACTCATCACAAAATCGCAGAGGATGCGATGGCTGCACAGACGATGGAATTTGAAATCTTTCTGCCCACAGCGAACGCTGACAATAAAATCGATTCTTCGAGCGCCGTCCACAAATGCGAAGCGGACGCGCTCGCTCTCGATCTGGAATCGGGAGAGTGCATCCGCCGAAAAGATTACGCATTGCGCCGCGAGTTTAGCGTGTGCGCGGCCTCAAGACAATCGACCCGCGCCCGTTTGTCGTGCTGAGCGCCGCGCCGCCGTCGCCGACTTTGCCAAAGACCCGCCGGTCGTCGCTTGAAAACTTGAACTGTCCCCGACCTGCGAAACCGTTGAGGTTGATGTTGCGCGTGCGCGGCGCGGTGGCCGTTAGATTAAAGCCCGAGTCTGCATCGATGCGAAGCTGGATGTCGCCCTGCATCGACTTTAATTCGTACGTCCCGCCATTCATCAGCTCAGCGTCGAAGAGGATGTTGCCGATGATGTTTTCCGCAACAACCAACTGTGCGCGGATGCCCGTCAGCTCAATGTCGCCTTCGGTTGAGACACGCGCGCGCACGACCGCGCCGCGAATGTTGCGGACGATGATGTTGCCGCGTTTGGTTTGGATGTCAACGGCAGAGTTGGCCGGCAGATAGACCGTGAAGTTTACGTCGCCTGTGTCTTCGCGGTTTTCGCGCTCAATATCAATGGTCATATCGTCGCCCGACGACTGAGGAACGACGCGCGTCGAGGAAGATTCCATCGTGGCAGAGACTTTGATTTTATTCTTATCCCAGGCAATGACTTCAACCGTCCCGGAACGATTGTTGAGAAAGAGACGGACGCTGCTCGTCGCCGGATACTCTTTCGTCATGCGCTTTTGCGCAGCAGTGTCGGGTGCAGACGCAAACAGCAGAAACGCGCCGAAGACAAGCAAACTCGCAATGCGAAGATAAGCGCGTGCGGCGCGACTCGATTGCACGCGTGTGGATCTGTTCTTAATCTCGCTACGTAGAGTTTTCAACGTTCCTGCTTCTGTCAACAGCCACACGCGGCCCGTACACGTCTTTATCGTCGGCGTGCGGTCTTGCGCGAATTGTAGTTGAGTCTGCGCTATCACTGCTCGGAGAACTCCCTGAGCAGTTCCATCTTATCGCGCAGAGCGGAGTTGAGCATCTCCTCGGAGACTTCGTCGTGCGGATTTGTCTTAAGCTCGTCGAGCGAATCGACTACCGATTGATCGATAACGTTAAGGCTGCGCTCAAAGGAATCGCGCATGCGTGGATTCCAACTCGCTTTGCGCTGCTCGACGCGCTGCTCAAGATAGCTGATGCGCGCCTGTTGCTGGCGCAAAAACGAATTTGGATAGACTTCCCCGCTCGCGCGCGCAGTCGCTCGTTGTGAATCGACCGTCTGTGCTGTCTGTCCGCCGTTGTTGATGCTTTGCACGCCGAGCACAGTAATAAGAGCAACGCTGACCGTGATTGCGGCAACCGCCGCAGCCATCTGCGGCAACGTCAGCTGCCAGCGACGATTAAGAAAACGGGACCAGAAACCTTCCGCGCGCGTGGCAGAAGCGGCGACGGCGGCGGCGCGATTGAAGGCTCGTTCGCCCTCGATTGTGTTGCTGATGCGCAACCACATTGCGCGCGTGTCGGGCGGCGAATAGAGATGCTCGCGCGCGTCTTGAGCCGCCGTCAAGATGTTTGATAAATCGTCTCGCGCCTCCGCGCAGTCGAGACACAATTCGAGGTGGCGGGCGAGCGCCGCACTATCGCTCGACGAGAGACGGCCGTCGAGGTGGTCGCTTAGCAATGCTTGGCACTTCTCGCAGTTCATCTTGCCTAAACCTTTCGCGCGAATGAGCCTGAAAATTTATTCCGCTTCCATTTGCGGGCCGGGAGCTTTGCTAAAGGCTCGCCGGAAGCGAGGGGTCGTCGCGCTCGACTATTTCAAACGATCCGGCCATTTTTGAGGAGACCGGGGAATGACTTCAACCGTTGTCGCTCAGGCATTCGACCCCT
>CBDUCU010000264.1:0-5663 GCA_965365725.1 uncultured bacterium
TTTTGCCAAGACTTGAGCAGAGGCTTATCAGACCATTTCGGCGTGAAAGATTTATTGGGTCTGTACTGATTGAAAAACTGGACCGAGTTGAACAGGCCGCCCGCAACAAGCGTTAGACCTTTCTCAACGTGCTTAATGGTTTTCATTCTCTTCCTTCTCTCTTCTCTAAAATGATTGGCTATGACAGGCGCGGCTCGAATCAAAAGAGCCATCTACGCCACAAGCGCGCAGCATCAAGCGCCTTTGCTTTGACGCTTGTTCTTACGCGGATACTTTGTCTGTTCTTTGAAGACTGCTCGTGCAAACGCAGGTCGACAGCAGTACGAGCAAGAGCAATGAGCGTGCCAACAACCTATTTATGCATAAGCTCTGATATTTCATAGTTTAACACTATGTTGCGAGCATACGTTGATTTGTTATAGCGACATTTTTTGAGTCATCGAGCCACATCTCTAACAATTCATCCGTTTGAGAAGCTTTTTGACACGCAATAACCATATCACTCGGCGGCGTGTTTTCAAATGACCCACTCGACTTCTGATTTCCTGCTTAATTGCCCGTATTTTTTGAAATTATCGCCATCACATCTCGGAAGAGAGGCCCGTTCGTAGCCACTGCATTACCGCCCGAGATTGTTCTGCGTCCATCCCAATCTGTAAAAGTCCCGCCAGCCTCTTCTATGATTGGGAGAAGCGCGGCACAATCCCAAAGGTTCATGACCGGGTCGAGCATTACATCGGCACGACCCGTTGCCACCAGAACATAGCCGTAGCAATCACCCCAGGTGCGACGTGCGTTGGCGCGCGCTTGCAGTTCATCGGCGGCTTTGCCAAAGCCATGTTTGTGGCACGTCCAAAAATCTGTCGAGAGCAGAAGCGATTCTTCGAGCGCCTTTGTTTGCGAGGTGTGCGCCTCTTCACCATTCAGAAAACAGCCCAAGCCCTTTGCAGCATAAACCACCTCGCCGAGGGCCGGGATGTTAATAACTCCAATAAAAGGCTCGCCGTCGATTTCTACACCGATGAGGACACCGTAAAAGGGCACGCCGTGAACAAACGAATGCGTGCCGTCAATCGGATCGACGATCCAACGTCTGCTCGATGTGCCCTTGCTCTCTCCCTCCTCTTCACCGATAAACGAATCTTCCGGATAAGCTTCGGCGACCCTTTGTCGCATAAACTTTTCCGCCTCGAAGTCGGCCTGCGTAACTAAGGTCTTGTTCGGCTTGCGATAGGTGGCAACCGATTTGCGAAAGTAGCGCAGCGTGATATCGCCTGCGCTTTTTGCCGTCTCGACTGCAAAGTCTAAAAGGCTTTTCGTTTCGTCTGCATCATGCAGCATACAGTTTTTGCCCCATACTTTACTTTGAGTAAAGCATTCATTCCATGAATAGAAACTGCGTTGTTGTTTATATGCGAGGAAGTGATGCGCGGCAAATGTTATGAAGGTGAAAAGAGAGTTGAGGCTATCTTTTCGGAGCGAAGTAGCCGATGCGCGTCGTCGCTTTGTTGGAAGGATCGACCGTTCCGACTTCGACGCGACGAAAGCCGCCATCGCGTCGAGTGTTGAGCGGCGTGTAATAGAGCGCGTATTGATGCCGCAGTTCTTCCGCGACCTCCGTATAGACGCCGTCCAGCGCGTCGAAGCTGTCGGGCGTGTAGAGCCTTCCGCCTGTCGCGCGCGTGAGTTCTCCGAGATTGCGTTCGCTGCGTTCGAGCACACGCAGGGATTCGCGCAGGTCGTTTATGCGAAGACCATTAAAGCGAATGGTCGAATCCGTGCCGGAGAGAAGCGTGTCGAGCTCGCGCTGTTTGCGTGCACGCTCAATCCGCGTGTTGCTGATTGCATAAACCGCAACTTGCGATTCGAGCAGGGCGCGCATCGCCATCTCAAGCGTCGCGTGTCCGCGTCCGCTGTCGATGCCGTCCGAGAGAACAACTGCTGCATGCCGTCTTTGCCCTCTGGTGAATTGCTCGCGCGCAATCAGATAGAGCGCGTCGTTAAAGCGTGTGAACACGCCGGGCGTGAGACGACGAAGCGCGCGTCTAAGCTGCGTGCGGCTTTGCGTCCAATCCTGTAACAGTTCAACACGGTCGTCGAACTTAAGAAGACTAAGACGGTCGTCCGGCTCAAGCCGCTCCGAGAATTCATCGACGGCGCGCCGGAAATCGTCAAAGCTCGAAGCCACAGAGGAAGACGAGTCGATCATCAATGCGACATCAACCGGCACTTCTCTGAGCGCGAGGTCGCTTAAGGGCTGTTCGCGTCCATCCTCACGTACGAGAAAATCGTCGCGTGTGAGATTAGAGACAAGCTTTCCAGACGCATCGCGCACCGTGACGGGCAGAAGAACTTCGAGCGAGTTGACGGTGATAACTTCGTCGTCGTCAACCGTCTGTGCGGGTTGTTGTGTCGATTGAATTGTTGTTGACTTCGCGCTCTGTTCGGAAGGCTCTGCCAGCCCTTCCTTTTGATTCTGCTCGACTTTGCGCGGGCGCGTCTTTGTTTGCGTAAGACCTACCGGCGCAATCAGAAGAACCATGAACAAGAGGATGAAAACTGCGGTGGCCGTTAAACGCAGTGGCGGAGAAATTTGCGAGCTTCGGCGCGACACGGCGGACTTGTCCAAAAGCTTTTGCGTCAACGAGCACGCGTAAAGAAATGGAAAAAATTTCCTCTGCTGCTGCTCGCTCATCCGCTTAGTTCTCCGGTCGCTGGTTTGCGTCGTCGCCGCTCATGGCGGCACGCATCGCCGCAATCACCGGCTCCGTCACTCGACGCTTGCGAAGCTCTGCGAGCTTTTGATTCGAGAGGTCAAAATCGGCGGGAGACTGTTCGATGCGGCGGATGATTGTGCCTTCTGTAAAACCGGCTTCGACCAATTCAACGACCGACTCGTTTGTGAGCGTCGGCGTTCTCTCCAATTTCGGAGCTGCTCCGCCCCCGGATTCTGCTGGCGGGCGCAAAATGCGGACGCTTGCGCTCCCCATCGTCTGCGTCTCGCCTTCGCTTGCGCCGTTCAATCCGCGCGAGCGAACGCTGCCGCGTGAGCCGCCCGAATTACCGAAGATATTGACTTCATTTGGGTCTGAGCTTCTGTGTGCCGGGCCGCCGTCGCTTTTTATTCCCTCTTTGAATAGTTCTTCTTCGTCGCCCCATTCTTCGCTTGCAACCACCCTTTCAGTCTCATGCGTGAGCATGGCGAGGATGATCTTTTCGCTGACACCGTTCTTTTTGAGATCGATCAGACGGTCGGGCGAAAGGTCAAAGCGCGATGGACGCGAGCGGATGATTGTGATGATGGTCTTTTCACTAAAACGCGCGCGGACGAATTTGACGACCGACGCGTTCGTCAAAGGCTGTTCCGAAACTTGTCCGGAGGTTTGTCCGGAAGCTTGCGCGCGCAAACCGGGTGCCGCGAAGAAAAGTAAAGAGGCGCAGGCGACGACCAGAGCTATTTGTTTCTTCATAAATATCTGAAACTCTCTTTAGCGTCGGATTTCCAGCTCGTTTTGCGTCATCCTGCCAAAGACAATCGCACTAACTGCCGCGACCGTATCGCGCGCTGATGGTGCGGACATAGTTGCGCGTCTCGCGGAACGGCGGGACGCGGTGGCCGAACTTGCGAACGTTGCCCTCGCCCGCGTTGTAACCGGCGAGTGCCAGATCGACGCGTCCCTTAAACATCTGCAGGAGTTGTTTGAGATAACGCGTGCCGCCGGAGATGTTCTGCGCCGGATCGTTTGGATTGCGCACGCCAAAGCGCGCCGCCGTTCCCGGCATCAACTGCATCAGCCCGCGCGCACCCATCGGACTAAGCGCACGCGAGTTGAAGGATGACTCTTTTTCGATGACGAGAAAGATCAGATATGGATCGACATCATGACGCGCGCCGTTTGCGCGGATAAGTGCGTCGAGGTTGCGGCTTCCCGTTGACCATGCGCGCTCGCGTCTCACGCTCTTTGCTCCGCCCGTTGCGACTTCTTCTGTGCGCGCGCTTCCACGCTCGATGCGCTCGATGCGCGCCCGCTCGATAAAGACCGAGAGGTTGCCGCGTCTGTACCAAACGCCTTCCGCATTTTCGTTTGCCTCGTCAACCTCCATCTCCGCCCCGCCCTTCAAATGAATCCAGACGCTTTGTTCTACCAGCAACTGCGAGACAGCAACGTTCTCATCATTCTTCGTTTTGACATCTGAGACGGTGGCAACCGTCGTTTCTGTATTCTCTGATTTATTCGCACGCTCGATTGAGCGGACGCGCGCGCGTTCGACTAAATGCGTCATGCCGCCGCGCCTGTACCAAACGCCTTGTGCGTCTTCCCAGGCCTCGTCAACCTCGATGACTTTGCCGTCCATCAGACGCAACTGATCGGCAGACGAAATCAAGGGAGTTAACCACACAAAGAGCAAAATCAATGATGCACGCAACAACGTGCAATTAGATCTCCAATGCATCCTCATGTCTCAACCCCTCCGTGTCTCGCTTGCCCGTAACGCTCGTGCCAAAGCCGTGCGACGCGCCGAAATAGTTGCGCCATGCGGCATCAATCACTTTTGTCGAAAGCTCGACCGGACGGCCCTCGTACAAACAGATGTCTGTGACGCGGTCTAACAGATCGCGCGGCTCGCAGCCCTTCATCTGCCTGTGCTCGATGATGTAGTTGTTGAGGATGTGGTCAAGCATCGACTGCTCGACGCGGATGCCGCGCGTATAGGCCTGACGTTTGAAGATTTCAACAAATGCGGCTGATGTGGGCGGCTCGACGCGCGCGCGATAACCCATGCGCCGCAGGAAGGCTTCGTCAACCAAATCTTTCTCGTCAAGGTTTGTCGAAAAGACGACGAGCTGTTCAAAAGGCACTTCGATCTTCTTGCCCGTTTGCAACGTCAGATAGTCAACGCGCTTTTCGAGAGGGATGATCCAACGGTTGAGAAGATCGTGCGGCTCGACTCTCTGGCGGCCAAAGTCGTCGATGACGAGCGTGCCGCCGTTGGCCTTCATCTGAAACGGTGCTTCATAAAAACGTGCTACGTCGCTCCACTGCAAATCCGCATCGTCAAGCGTCAGCTCGCCGCCGACAATCACAAGCGGTCTTTCAATCAAAATCCAGCGACGGTCGAAAATTTCGGGCACGCGATCTTTTGGCGCAGGGCGATGATTGTGTCGGTCAAAGACGCGTATTATCTGCCCGTCAACTTCAATCGCGTAAGGAATCCAGATGTAACCGGGCATTCCGCCGTTGATGCGCTCGGCGACAGCCGTCTTACCTGTGCCCGCAAGTCCGGTGAGAAAAAGCGACCGGCGCGAATTGATGACGCAGCCCAAAGTCTGCAAAAGCGTTTCTGGAAGAACCAGATCACGAAACGAACGGCGCACCGTATCCGGCGAAGCGGGCACGGCGGGCACGGCCTGCAAACGCATCAGATGTGCGTAGTCGCGCAAGGAAACGGGCGCGGGGCCGACGTAACCACAGATTGTGCGCGCACGCATGACGCGCTCCCAACCTCGATCAAGCATCCCGTAGCGCGTTGCGCCGACCGTTGTTTGCAGCTTGACCTCGATCAGCTTTTCCCGCGAGAGCCTGTAGAGCAACTCTTCGACGAGCGCGCGCGGCAGATGCATCTCATCGGCAATGCCCAGCGTCGTCGGTTCAGCCGATTGC
>CBDUCU010000265.1:0-5651 GCA_965365725.1 uncultured bacterium
GATTTTGAGGCGCAGATGGGTTCTCTGAGGACGGGCGCGGCGCGACTCCTTGAGATCGTCGAGCGTTCGGGAGCGCGCGAGACGGCGGAATATGCCGCACACTTGATCGATTATTCGGCGCGCGTGATGCGCTCGGTCATTCGCTCGATTCCCGACGGCGTTTATGAGGCTGAAGACTGGCTCGACGGCGATGGTTTGAGCGAGAGAGAGATTTTGGTGCGCGTGCGCGTGGAGATTAAGGGCGAGCGCGCGCGTGTGGATTTTACGGGGAGCGCGTCGCAGGTCGAGGGGCCGATCAACGCGGTCGAAGCGATTACGTTCTCGGCTGTCGCCTTTGTCTTTCGCTGTCTGATTGGTGCTGAAGAAGTGCCCGCGAGCGCCGGATTGATGGAGCCGATAGAGGTGATCGCGCCCTTCGGCACAATCGTCAACGCGCGGCCTCCGGCATCGGTTGCGGGCGGAAACGTCGAAACGTCGCAGCGCATCGTTGACGTGCTGTTTAAGGCTCTGTCAAAAGCCTTGCCGCAGAGGATTCCGGCTGCGAGTCAGGGCACGATGAATAATTTGACCATCGGCGGGACGGACGCGCGAACGGGCAAAGAGTTTGCTTACTACGAGACGGTTGCGGGCGGCATGGGCGCGCGTCCCATGCGCGACGGCGTAAGCGGCGTGCACACGAATATGACCAACAGCCTCAACACGCCCGTCGAAGCTCTTGAATATGCATACCCCCTGCGCGTGCGCGGCTACGCGCTGCGCAAAAATTCGGGCGGGCGCGGAAAACACACGGGCGGTTGCGGCGTGGTGCGCGAGATTGAAACTCTTGTCGATGCGCGCATGTCGCTTCTTGCCGACAGACGCGTGCGCGCTCCTTACGGTCTCGACAAAGGCGCGGACGGCGCGACCGGACAAGACTCGATCATCACAAACGGGCGCGCGCAGAAGATCGACGCGAAAGGCTCCTGGGAACTAAAGACGGGCGACCGCGTCCGGATTGAAACACCGGGCGGCGGAGGTTACGGGCGACCACGCAATTAACAGGCGAGCGCAACCAGATCATAAAAGCCATCTCGTTAAATCTATCTTTCCGCCTCTCTCATCCCCATCAATCAGAAGTGTGAAGCCATTCTAAAGCAAAAGCTATCTGTGCTTCGCCGTCCGCACCGACTCTCAAAGAGCCCGCGCACAAGACCCCGGTAAAATCTTTCCAGCAAAGAAGTTTTAGCCTCTTCCTCTAAAGTTGAGAAACTCGCCTGCCGATAATCTCAATAACGCTGTTTCGGCAGCGTAATTTCTAGTCTGGAAGACTAATCACGTTGAATCATCCATACCGCTTCTTAATTTTAGGTTTATTGCTCTTGACATGGTCTGCGGGTGCGAGTTTTGCGCAGACCCTGAGCGTCTCTTCAATTATCAAAGACCCGGAAGCTTCTGCAAACACTACCGCCAAAAAAGAGAGTGCTTCTCGAGCGGCAGAAACCAGTACGCGACCGCAGACTTCTTCGGAAGGAAAGATCTCGCGCTGGCTACAGCTTCAGGGCGCAGACCTAGTGCTTCTTTACCATTTCGGTGATAACGCGCGTGGAGGCGTCACATATAATCAACTCCGCTACAAGATGGTCTTCAAGGGCCGTCTTAAATTCGACGCGCGCGGGCGTTTTAGCCTCAACGCCGGAGTCTCGACCGGAAGTCATTTCATTTCCGGCTACGACAATACGAGTCTCGGTGCCAAACGCGGCGGCTTTAATCCCGCGCTCAGACATCTCTATCTCTCGGCCAAGCCCTTTAGCGGGGTCGAGGCGCAGGTCGGAAGTCTTTATCTCAATCGAGGCGAGGCGACCGAGAGCACAACTTACGACAACGACGGTTTCATTACAGGCTATCGGCTGAGCGTGCGCCGTCCGAAGCAGTTCTTCTTCGACGAGGTGGCCGTCACCTATGCACATCTGGGTGATGTGGACGTGCCAAACGTCAACAAGCGTTTCCATCGCCTCAAAAAATCCAACTACCATCAATTCCTCTTTGCGAAGAGTTTGGGTAAGCGCGCCGCCGTCTCCGCCGACTACACCTTCCATGCGGGCATCGAGACGCTGCGCGAGGCCGCGCGCATCAATACCAAAGAATTAAAGGCTGTAGACTCGATACGGCTGGAGCTCTACCAGCGCCTTGATGTCAAACGCGACTCAGGCTTCTCTTTGCAGGCGGAAAAGACCTTACGAAAGCGTCTGACGTTGGGCGGCGGATTTGCCGCCATTGATCGACAGTTCGGCAGCCTGGGGGCCGACCGCTTCGGCACGGGCAAGCGTATCTTCGCCTTTGGCTCATACGCGTTTCGTCCCGAGCTAAAGCTACAGGTCTTTGCCACGCGCGCCGTAGCTAACGACTTCTCAGTATCCAACCGCAACCGGTTCGACGTGCTGCTCAGCTACGATCTGTTGAAGAGCTTGCAGAAGACAGGACTGTTTTGAAATTTCATATACCCGGTCTGCGGCACACCAATCATTCAAGCAAAGAAGGAATCATGTCATGAAATGGTCAATCCGTAAGAAATTGCTCGGCGGTTTCTTAATAGTCGTGCTGCTCGTCCTCGTCATGGGCGTTTTCACCCAGCTTCGCATGGCGTTGATTAATGATAATGTGGACGAGATCGGCAACCACCTGCTTCCTGAAACAGCAACGCTCGCTGATATGCGTTACAAATTCAGCAGCATGCGGACGGAGCAGTTGCGCGCCTTCGTCGTTGACAAGGATCAGCTCGACAGTAATGAGCAAAGATTCCAAACCTCAACGCGAGAATTGAAGGAGCAGTTGGCTCGTTATGAGTCCTACATTAAGGACGATCCGGTAGAGCGCAAGGCTTTTAATGAATTCAACGAAAATCTTGTAAAGTATCTTGCTCTTCATGAGAAGACAGACGAGATGTTGAGACAGGACAAACGGGCGGAAGCCTTCGCGCTTGTCAACGGTGAATTCAAGAGCGTCGGCGATAAGATCTTTGGCATTCTCGCCGACACAATGCAGCATACGTCGAATCGCGGGCATGAAAGCGTCCTACAGGCAGAGACGACTTACAGTTCTGCACGGCAGATGACAATCCTTACGCTGGTGTTGGTCCTGACGATGGCCGTCGGCATCGGTTTGTATCTGGCCAATCAGATCTCGCGTCCTGTCAACTTAATCAAAGGAGCTGTCGGGCGGCTTGCCGAAGTTGAGCTTCCACAGTTGACAGAGGTAGCACAGGCCATCGCGGCTGGCGACCTTACAAGACGCGTCGATCTCAGGATCGAGCCGCTCAAGGTCACGAGCAAAGACGAGATCGGCGAGATGGCGACCTCTTACAACCAGATGGCCGAACGGTTGGGCGAGATGGGCAAGAGTTTCACGCAGATGTCCGAAGGGCTGCGCAATTCGATGACGCAGATCGGGCAGGGGTCGAATCAAGTGGCCTCAGCATCATCACAGATTGCCGCTGCCAGCAATCAATCAAAGAAATCCTCGCAGACGCTCGCCTCATCATCGGAAGAGATTACCGCGACCATCCATGAGATGGCGGCTTCGATCCGTCAGGTCTCACAAAACGCACAGACGCAATCAGCCGCCGCCACCCAGACCTCTGCTTCGGTGACGCAGATGGTCTCTTCCTTACACGGGATTGCCGCTAACACCAAACAACTGTCCAGTCTGACCTCGCAGGCCGACACCGCCGCACAAAAGGGACAACAGACGCTGGAGTTGGCCGGCGAGAGCATGCAGCGGATCGGGCAGTCGGTCGAATCAGCAGGACGGACGATCAACGAATTAGGCTCGCGCGCCGAGTCAATCGGCAAGATCGTCGAGACCATTAATGACATCGCCGACCAGACCAACTTGCTCGCCTTAAACGCAGCGATAGAAGCGGCGCGGGCCGGAGAGCATGGTCTTGGATTTGCCGTTGTTGCAGACGAGGTGAGAAAACTGGCCGAACGCTCGGCTCGTTCGACCAAAGAGATTTCGGAGTTGATCGAAGCGATTCAAAGGGAGGCGCGTGCAGCAGTCTCGCAGATGGAGGAGTCGAATAAGACGGTCAGAGAGTATATAGCCGACAGTTCGGTGAAAGAGTCTTTGACGAGCATCATGTCGTCGGTCGCGCAGATTGTCGGTGCGACGCGCGAGATCGAAGCGGCGACCAACGAGCAATCCGCCGGTGCCGAACAGATCGGAAAAGCGACACAGGACTTGAGCAGATTGACGCAGGAGATCGGCGCAGCGACCGAAGAGCAATCGACGGGAGCGGCTGAGGTGGTGCGTGCTATGGAGCAACTCAGAGGTCTGGTGCAGCAATCGGTCGAGATGGCCGATGAACTGCAAGGCTCGGCTGAAAATCTCTACCGTCAGTCGGACGTGCTGACCAGCGTCGTCGGCCAATTCAACACTGGCGACGCTCGACAGATAAATAGCCAGGTTGAACGACGCGGAAGCCTCGTTCCAACAGCTCAGCTGGGGATGGACTCCGGCCTGATACACAGGGTTAGAGCCACTGACGTGCTGAACTAATTTTCATCTCTCCCGCGGGCTGTGCGCGACATGCGAAGCATCCAACGCCAGCCGCGTTAAAAAGAGTCTGCTATGTCAATCGATATAGCAGGCTCTTTCTACTTGCAGGCCTCTGCAAACCGGGTGGCGAGAAACGTTGGGCTGCCGCAACGCTTTTCTGAGCGTGATGATTTATAGTATCTACTATCCGGCTTGGCGGTTATAGAACTAACCTTATCGAAATCTGACGGCTTTCAGAAGCTGTCAAATCATCGATCAGGGCCGAATGATGGCAACTCGAATGAGCTGCAAACCAACAGTTTGGATAAACTAAATCATGCGCGTCACCATCGGACAGATCAATACGACAAACGGCGACTACGAGGGAAACGTCGAGAAAATCCTGCGCGCGATTGAGCAGGCAAAGCGTGAGAAGTCTGACTTAATCGTCTTCCCGGAAGTCTGCGTGCAGGGCTACACGTCGCTCGATTGGTTTCTCGATGCAGATATTGCGCGCTCGGCCTTGAAGCCGCTTGAGAAAATTATCCCTGCGACCGAAGGGCTGACGGCTGTGGTCGGCACGGTGAGGCCGACGGGTTTGCAGCAGGGGCGAAAGCTTTTCAACTCGGCTGCCGTCATCTCAAACGGCGAGCTGTTGGGTTTTGCCGATAAGACGTTGCTGCCGGAATACGACGTGTTTGACGACCCGCGCTATTTCGAGTCGGGTAAAGAGCGCAGGCTTTTTGAGATCAAGGGCGAGCGCGTGGGCGTGCCCGTGTGCGAAGATTTTTGGAACGATAAAACGTTCTGGCGCGACCGCCTGTATGCGCACGACCCGGCGGACGAGTTGATCGAGATGGGGGCGACTGTGCTCGTCTCGCCAAACGCTTCGCCCTTTAACAAGGCGAAGATGGGCCAGCGTTGCTCGATGGTCTCGCATCGCTCGAAGGCCGCGCGGCTGCCGATTGTTTATGTCAACCTGGTGGGCGGAAACGACGGCGTGATCTTCGACGGTGCGTCGCTTGTTACAGATTGTCGCGGCGAGACGATCCTTCAAGCTCCGCCCTTTCAGGAATTCATCGGCACGGTCGATCTCGAATGCGGCGTGAGAGACGAAGCGTGTCTTCCGGGCGACGACA
>CBDUCU010000266.1:0-5644 GCA_965365725.1 uncultured bacterium
CTATGCGCTTCTATAAGCTTTCCATCCATGATGTTGGCCGTCCTTCTTGCGCCCCAAGGCTACACGTCAATCGGCGAGACTGCCGCATTAGCCCAACAGTCAAACACGGCAAAGATTCTAAAGTCCGGTCTCACCTTTTTCAACTACTTTCGCCGCCAGACATTTTGTGTCCTTCGCGTCTATGACTAATTCTTTGCGATAACGGGGTCTGTCTGGATAGGCCGAGCGCCAAGCACGCGCAGTGCCGGCAAAGAAGGCAAAGTAGTTCTGCATATCATGATTGTTAAGTTACTCTTCGACCTCAACTCTTTTAATGAAGCGAAGCTGAGAGCGTCTGCGCTCGATCATGCCTCCGCCCGGCAGCTCGGCAACACGCCCGCCGCGTTCGCCTTCGAGCAGCTTTTCAACCGCGCGCAGATGCACAAGCTCAATGCGTCTCAAATCGCCGCGACGCTCTGCCAGCCAGAGACGAAGCGCTCGGCGACGCAGAGCTTTCGGAGCGGCTGCCAAAACTTCAACCCGCAACACGGATTCTTCTACCAGAGCGTTTTCAAGCAGGCGGCTTGCTTCTCTATTGAGTGTCGCGTCGTCGTCTCTTAAAAGCTCTGCCGTGCGGACAAGCGTCTCAACAACGCGCGGATTGAAGCTCTCCATCAACGGCAGAAGTCTGTGCCGGACGCGCACGCGAGCAAAGCTCTCATCTTCATTCATTTCATCGAGCCTGAAGCTTACGCCGCGCTTGCGGCAATAGTTTTCCGTCTCTGCCCGCCGCGCCCAGCCAAGCAGTGGACGCAAGAGCCTGACATCATCTCGCGCTTCGACGAGCGCGCGTTCGGGGCGCATCCCCGTCAACCCTTCCGCTCCGCTTCCACGCATCAGTCTGAGCAGGATAGTCTCCGCCTGATCGTCGAGCGTGTGCGCGGTCACGACGGCGCATGCCCCGGAGGCGAGCGCCGTTTCATGCAAAAATCGATATCGTGCGCGGCGCGCCGCCTGTTCAACGTTCTCTCGTCGCGTCTCTCCGCTTACCTGCGCGTTTCCGACGACTGAATCGAAGCCCAACGCATCAGCCAACTCCTCGACCCAACGAGCATCTTCGTCGCTATCTCTCCCGCGCAGACGATGATTAAAGTGCGCGACCGTCAGGTTGATGTTAAGTCGCCTGTTTCTGATTAACTCTTCAAACGCCAGAGCGAGCGCGGTCGAATCCGCCCCGCCTGAAACGGCCATGACGACCCGGCTTCCATCAACAGGCCACAGATGTTTTCGCCACTCAACCGACAAACGGCGCGCAAACTCTGAGAGCCTCTGTCGCGTTAGCTTTACATCGTTCTCATCGAGTTTTTTGTCGATGCTCATCTCGCGCGGACTTGCCTACACATTATGTTAATTCTTCCCTTCTTTGTGTGGAGTGCGTCGAGCGAAAACACGCACATTTTCTCCAGAATAGATCGGAGCATACCAACGCATGTTGATCTCTTCGATAAACGGGTCTTGACCCCAGACAATCGTCTGGTCGATGCTTTGGTTTCCATTGACCAGCCAACATTCCCACCAACCGCGTAGAAAATCACTGTAACGACCTTCGCTCGAATATGAAAGCCAGCGACGCGGCACGATGTTTTCGTCTCGACAGTCAGCCGGAAGTTGTCGGAACTTGACCGGGAAGAAGTACCATTGCGGCTGTGCTTCGTAGTTGTTCCAAACTATCCGCCGGCCCGTTGCGCCGAGCATCTCGGGCGCATGTTCGAGCGGGTTCATGCGAAACCTTTGGTGCGGAGGCACGATTGCCAGAACGCGCGAGCGCTCGTCTAAATACTGCGACGCACTCATAAACTCGCCGACCAAACGATTTGACCGCAGCCCGTATTCCCAGATGAATGCGGTCTGCACCAGCAAGGCGAGCGAGAACGCAAGCGCGCCCGCCCGAACCCATTTCGCACGTCTCTCAAATTTGAACAGCGTCGCCGTCAACACGAGCGTGAGCAGCATCGCGCGCTCGCGCAACAACGCGCCGTGTTGCATGCCGAAACCGGAAGGCCCGGCGAGCCACGCGAGCGCAAGCAATACGACTAGCATCAACCACACGCGCCGCACAGGCCGAGCCCAAGAAGCGCCGTCTTTTTTGCGACTCGCAATCAGCGTCGCCGCCCCCCAACAAATTAACCCCGCACAAATCAGAAACAGAGGCGAGCTTAGATGGTGCCAGCGCGAAGCCGAAGACACGAACGGGAAATCCCAATGCTTGCCGAGCGTCAGCGCAAAGATGTCAATCGCGCTCGCATAACGAAGCAAATCGGCGGCTGTGCGCCCGGCGAGCCCGCTAAATTGTATCGAAAATTCGCCGCTTCCATGCGATAAGCTCCGGTAATAGATCGCAAGCGGCGCGAGAAGCGGTAGCCATCCGAAGGTGCTCAGAGCGCGTTTGAGCCTTGTCTCGCCCGGTGTTGCAAGGACAAGAACAAGCAGACACACCAGCGTGAACCCAAACGTCACGAGATGGCACAGATATCCGATCAACAGAGACGCGCCAAAGATAAGCGACGATTTGAAACTCGCGCGGTCGCGCAATCTCCACCAAAGACCGAGCGTCAAAGCAAAGACGCTTGCGCCGAGCATGAAGTTGTAGAAACCATAAAGCCAGAGCCAGTTCAAAGGCAGGAGCGCGGCAAGCGGCGTGACCCACACGAGACCCTCATCGCCAGCCGTCTGCCTGCGCAGCCAGACAACCGTTGCGGAGAGAAGCACGATTGTCAGCGACATGATGAGCTGATCTGCGGCGCGCGGCGCGAGCAACGACGCGAAGGCCATCAATAAATAGTGGCCCATCACGTTTGGCAGAGGTATCCAGTTGACCGCGTAGTGTTCGCCAATCCAAACGTCGCCCTTCAACGTCTCAACCATGATGCGAGCGTTGTAGAGATGCGCGGGGCCGTCCTGCGTCACAAACCAGGGCAGAAACCACACCGCCGCCAGTGTCGGCAAAAGTTGCAGCGCGAGCGCAACTATCGCACGGCGGCCTTCACTCGAATGAGTTTTCATCAGCTCCATTTTTCGTCGAGCATCCTCGCCTCACGACAGTCGATGTGATGAGAGAATCAGGGTCGCAGAAATTTTCAGTTGCGGAAACTTTTATTGACATGCGACAGAGGCGGGCGTATGGTGTGCGCGCTTTTCTACTGTGCCTCGCCTCATGAGTCAAAAGTCAAAGCTGTCTGTGGCTCGTAAATTGAGTCGAGCGTCTTGAATCGTCTCACACTACTAGGAGAAAACAATAATGCCTACACTCGTCCTTCAGGGAAGCGTCGGGCGTAATGGTGCGAACAGCGCGGACGACGTGCTCGCCGTCAAAACTCGCCTCGTCGAGCTTGGTTTTACGTGGCTTGCTCCCATCACGCCAACGGCAGGCCCCATCATGATCGACGCAATCCGGCTCTTTCAAGCGATCAAGAATGGAATCGACGTGGTCAACTCAATTAAGAACGACGGCCTTATCGAGCCCGAAGGCAGCACCATTAAGTGGCTGCGCGCAAAAAATTGCCCGCGCTGGGTGCAGATGCCGCCCGGCTCGCGCGAGGAGGGTTATTTCAACTCAGAGGTTGCCGACGGATCAGACAACCACGACTTTGGCACTTCATGGCTCGCCGACACGCTTCAAGCAACGGGCGCGGCCTATCGAGACGATTTTCTCTCAACGCATCCAGCCGCATCGCTTCTGACCATCAACGACACGAGTCGCCCGCGCGGCGGCGACACACCTGCTCACGCCGGTCATGAAGCGGGCCTCACCTGCGACATACGTCTGCCGCGCAAGGACGGCGGCGCGGGCGGCATCGTCGTCGGCAATCAACAGTACGACCGCGAGGCGATGCGCGCCATGCTCCGAGCCTTCCGCCAACAACCGCTCTCCGACAGAATCTTTCTCAACGACAGCCAGCTCGTCAGCGAAGGCTTGTGTCGCCCGCTCTCCGGTCACGACAACCACGCACACTTCGAGATCATCCCTCCGCTCAGAGTAGACGAAGCTTGACGCGCAGAACTGTGCGAGCGTCGCTCTTATCAATCAGGCGACGATCATCGTGCCCGTGCCGTTGTCTGTGAACACTTCTGAGAGAAGCGCGTTGCGCGCCGAGCCGCTGATAATGTGTGCGCTGCGCACGCCGCGTCTCAGGAGTCCCGCGATTGATTGTAATTTGGGAATCATTCCGCCTACGGCCACGCCGTCGCGCACAAGCGAAAGCGCTTCTTCGGCTGTCAGACGCGAAAGCTTTGAAGCGGCATCGCCCGCTCGCAGGTAAATACCGTCTACGTCGCTTAAGAGAATCAATTTTTCGGCTTCGAGACGTGCTGCCAATTCAGCCGCAATGGTATCAGCGTTGATATTAAAGACGCTCCCCTGCGAGTCTGCGCCGAGCGAAGAGATAACCGGCAGATAACCATTGTCGAGCAGCACGCGCGGCAAACGGTCGTTGATTTCGAGTATGTCGCCGACATGTCCGAAATCGACAAGCTCGCTCTTGCCCGTCGCACGATTGAGCACGTCCTTCGGCGGGCGACGCTCGGCATGCACGATGCCTGCGTCAACACCTGAGAGTCCGACCGCTTCAACACCGCGCCTTCGCAAAGCTGCCAGAATGTCCGTGTTGATCTTTCCCGCAAAGATCATCTTCGCCATGTCGAGCGTCGCATCGTCTGTCACCCGGCGGCCCTCGATAATCGTCTGCTCTATTCCTAACTGCCGGGCAAGCTCGGTCAACTGCTTTCCGCCGCCATGCACCACGCAGACGCGTATTCCAACCTGATGCAGCAGCGCCAACTCTTCTGCGAGCGACGAAAGATTTTCACCGTTTTCCGTCACCTTCCCCGATAATTTAACGACAAAGGTCTTACCCTTAAATCTCTGAATGTAAGGCAAGGCCTCGCGCAGTAGATCGAGTCGCTGCTGAATCATCTCAACCTCCAACAACTGTCCGTTGTTCATTGTCAGTTGTCCGTTGCTTGCCGCTCTACAACAGTTTAGCTTTCGACAAGAGCGACAAGATATCCGATGAGAACAACGGACAATGGACTACTAACCACTGACAAGCCTCGCCAACACGGCCTTCTGCGCGTGCAAGCGATTTTCCGCTTCGTCAATGACGACCGACGCAGACGAATCAATAACTGCGTCGGAAACAATGCAGTTGCGGCGCACAGGCAGACAGTGCATGAAGATTGCGCTCTCAGTGCGTCGCATCTTTTCTTCATCGACAATCCATGCGGCGCGATGCTGTGCGCGTTCTTCGATGTCGGCGCTTGCATCGCCGTAAAAATGTCGGCTGCCCCAACTTTTTGCATAGACGACCTGCGCATCGTCGAATGCTTCTTCAACATCGTCTGTAAAGCTTATGCGTCCGCCCGCGTCGAAAGCGCGTGAGTTGATTTCGCGGACGAGGTCTTCATCCAATTCATAACCAGTCGGGTGCGCAATCGTCAGGTCGTGTCCCATCTGCGCGGCTGCCAGAGCGAAGCTGTTGGGTACGGCCATCGGCAGAGGCTTCGGATGCCACGCCCAAGTCAAGAGCACGCGCTTGCGCCCCTCGCCCAGTTTTTCGCGCACGGTCATCATGTCCGCCAACGACTGACAAGGATGATGAATCGCCGA
>CBDUCU010000267.1:0-5643 GCA_965365725.1 uncultured bacterium
GAGCGCGTGTTGCGCCTGAGGCTTTTGTGTCGGGTCGCTTATCCGGCTCGGTCTGGTTTTGTCGTGAATTGAAATTGATGAGAGCCAGAAGCTCAAGAGCCTCGCGGTCTTCGACCCGAACGTTGTAGGCATAGATACTGCCGACACCGGCGGCTGAAAGCAGCAACGCATAAAAGACGAGCGTGCCGACGAAAAAAGTTCCTTTGCGTTTGAAGTCTTTTGTGTGCGATCCCGATTCGACAAGGTTTCCAAACATTTTGATTCTCCTCCTTGCCGGTGCCAACGGGGTCGGGAGACGAATAGTTAGAAACCTGCTCCGAGCGTTTTGTTCCTGATAAAAGTTTATGACGGCGCGCGGCGCAGTTGATCAACAATCATTGTTCGTTGAAGTTTCAATTGCTTTCGATTAGGATGCGCCGCGTTAGCTTGCTGCAAACATGAGCGTAAATTTCCATAGAAATTTGTCCGTTGTCGGCTGTCGGTTGCATTCCATCATGAAGCTCCACGCATAGATCAAAAGACCCGATGGGCGCGACACAAGACAACGGACAACCGGCAACGGACTACGGACAAATAACAATGAAAGACAGAATCACCATCTACGAAAAACCGACCTGCTCAACCTGCCGCGAGGCCGACCGCATCCTGCGCGAAGCAGGTTACGATTACGACCGCGTCAACTACTACATCGAACCCGTCGGCGAGGCGAAGCTGCGCGAGTTGATCGCGAAAATGGGCATCTCTGCGCGCGAGCTTCTGCGGACAAAAGAGAGCATCTATCGAGAACTGGAAATCAGTAAGCGCGAGCTTTCAGACGACGAGATTATCCGTCTGATGGTCGAGCATCCAGACCTCATGCAGCGTCCCATCGTCGAGCGCGGAGAGCGCGCCGTTCTCGGGCGACCGGCAGAGAAGATCAAGGCGTTTCTTTCTGAAGACTCAAGTGTTTGAGAAGGAACTTTAATCATTTTGGCTAAGACGACAGGAACAGTTTACGTCTGTCAGAACTGCGGCAATCAATCGCGCAAGTGGTTGGGCAAATGTCCTGACTGCGGCGAATGGAACTCGTTTGTTGAAGAGCGCGCGCGCGCCTCTAATGCAAAGACTGCGGCGCGCGGGACGTTGCGGCTGCGTGAAGTCAAACCGATTCCTTACGGTGAAATCGAATCACAAGACGACGCGCGCACGCCTTCCGGAATTACAGAATTCGACCGCGTGCTCGGCGGCGGGATCGTCCCCGGCAGCCTCGTCCTGATTGGCGGCGACCCGGGCATCGGCAAGTCAACCTTGCTCGCACAGGTTTCAGACAAGATGAGCGCGCAAGGGATGCGCGTGCTCTATGTTTCGGGCGAAGAGTCGGAGCGGCAGATCAAGATGAGGGGCGAGCGGCTTGGTATCGAGGCGACAAATCTGTTTCTGTTGCCCGAAACAAATCTCGAAACGATTCTTGACGAGATCGAGCGTTTAGAACCGGCAGCCGTGATTGTCGATTCAATCCAGACCGTTTTCTCTTCAAAGATCGAATCCGCGCCCGGCTCAGTTTCGCAGGTGAGAGAAGTCGCCGGACAGTTTCTCCTGCTCGCAAAGAATCGCGGCCTGCCCGTTTTCCTCATCGGACACGTGACAAAAGAGGGCGCGATTGCAGGGCCGAAGGCACTCGAACATATCGTTGACACGGTGCTCTATTTCGAGGGCGAGCGCCACTATAACCACCGCATCATCCGCGCGACCAAGAACCGCTTTGGCGCGGCCAACGAGGTCGGCGTGTTTGAGATGACGGGCGAGGGGCTCAAGGCTGTCGCCAACCCTTCGGAGATGTTTTTGCAGGAGCGCCCGCAGGGTGCGGCAGGCTCGGTCGTCACGGCCTGCATGGAGGGCACGCGCCCCGTCCTTGTCGAAATACAGGCGCTCGTCTCGGGGTCAAAGTACGGGACGGGCAGGCGCATGGCGCAAGGCTTCGACGCGAACCGTATGGCCTTACTGATCGCCATGCTCGAGAAGCGCGTCGGTTTTCATTTGATAGGAGACAACGTGTTTCTCAACGTCGCGGGCGGTCTGGAAATCGACGAGCCTGCCGCAGACCTCGGAGTTGTCGCGGCCATCGCGTCGAGCTTTAAGAATTTGCCGCTCGACCCGCACACGGCCGTCTTCGGCGAAGTCGGGTTGACGGGCGAGGTGCGCGGCGCGATGCAGGCGCAGACGCGCGCCAAAGAAGCGCAATCGCTCGGCTTCAAAAAAATCATCATGCCTGAATCAAACACCGCAGGACTCGAACGCCTCTTAGGATTGCGAACGGTCGGCGTGCGCACGGTCGAAGAAGCTCTCGACGAATTGTTATAGAGAATTCCGGCTCATCACTTCCTCACTTCATCGCGCGTTTATTACTTCATCACTTGTTTACTACTTCGTCGCTTGTTTAGAGGGAGGCTAAGAGCCTGCCTCTAAACGATTGTTGGCGTGTTGATGTCTAAGCTCCTCTACGTTAAGAGAGTTAAATCGTGACGCAGAGTTTAAGGGCGTGCTAATATCTCTGCCGTCATGCGGACTAATACCCTCCTTATTCGTCTCGTTTTTATAGGAATCTTGGTTGGTGCGGGTTATGTCCTACACCCTGTGCCGGCCTTAGGTTCCCTCTCATCCCATCTCGCTTCCGCTATCATCGGACTGATTATTGCCGCCGCCATCATCTTCTTCGAGATCAGAATTCAGAAGGCTTCTCTCAAGACTTTGATTGGCGCAGGCGTGGGCTCGGTGATGGGCATCGTCGGCGGCGTGCTGATCGGGTTTCTCATTACGTCGCAGGAATCGGGCGCGGTCGGCGACAACACAAAGACATTTTTGACGCTTGCGCTGGCCTTTCTGATGGCCTACATCGGATTGATGGTCGGAGCGGCCAAGGGCGACTATCTTGAGCTGTCGGCTTTGGGCGGCATCTTTAGCGACAAGGGCGTTCGACGCGACCTCAAAATTTTAGACACTTCAGTTATCATCGATGGGCGCATCGCCGATGTTGCCGAAACAGGATTTCTCTCCGGCACGCTTATCATCCCGCAATTCATTCTGCGCGAGCTGCAACAGGTGGCCGATTCACCCGACTCTTCAAAACGACAGCGCGGTCGGCGCGGCCTCGACATGCTCAACCGTCTTCAATCCAACGGCAAGCTCGACATACAGGTTGTTGACAATGATTTCCCGGCGGTCAAAGAGGTCGATCTCAAACTGCTTGAGCTGTCGAAGTTGATGGATGCTGTGGTCGTCACAAACGACTTTAATCTCAACAAGGTCGCACAGCTTCATGGCATCCAGGTGCTCAACATCAACGAGTTGGCAAACTCCTTGAAACCCGTCGTGCTGCCCGGCGAAGGGATGCGCGTCTTTATTCTCAAAGAGGGCAAAGAATACAATCAGGGCGTGGCCTATCTGGATGATGGGACGATGGTCGTCGTTGACAACGCGCGCCGCATGATTGGCAAAAACGCTGACATCTCGGTGACGAGCGTTTTGCAAACCACAGCCGGCAAAATGATCTTCGGTCGTCTCTGGGAAGAAGCGCACGAAATCGGCACAAGCGAGGTGCGCGCCATCGCGGGCCAGCGCCGCACGACAAACACGCCGCAACGCGATATACGCCAACCTGCTGCCACTACGCGCGGCGGCGAGCCAAACGGCACGACGGAATGAGGACGTAAATCGTAAATCGTGAATAGAAGTTAATCATCCCAATCAGGGCGGATAAAGACTGAACTTAAGATAATCTTCGTAACATCAATTTACGATTTCACGATTTTTCTATTCACGTCTTTTATGAATATCGCCATTATTGCCGCCGGTGGGCGGGGCGCGCGGATGGGCGCTATTGGGCGCGCCAAGCAGTTTCTCGAAATCTCAGGCATCCCCATTATTGTTCACACGCTCTTGCGTTTCGAGTCGTGCGCGGAGGTCGCCGAGACGATTGTCGTCGCTCCGGCAGATGATGTCGAAGCCTTCCCGAAATTTGCGGAACAATTCGGATTGAAAAAACTCGCTCGCGTCGTCGCCGGTGGGAAGACGCGAACGCAATCTGTGTGGCGCGGTCTTCAATCGCTACGCGCCGACGCTTCAACCGTTGTCGCCGTCCACGATGCGGTTCGCCCTTTTGTAACGAGTGAAGAGATTGCGTCGGTTTTCCGAGAGGCCAAAAAAAGCGGAGCGGCCATCCTCGCTGCGCGCGTTGTTGACACGGTCAAAGAGGCCGACGGAAAAGTTGTCACGCGCACGCTCGAACGCAGTCGCCTCTGGCACGCGCAAACTCCGCAATGCTTTCGTTATGAGCTTCTCTTTCGCGCGTACAGTTCAGCAATCGAGGAGAGCATCGAAGCCACAGACGACAGCGCGCTCGTCGAACGTTTGGGCGTGCAGGTCTCAATCGTCGAAGGCGGAGCGAACAATATCAAGATCACAACGCCGCGCGATCTTGCGCTTGCTGAAATTCTGTTTAATAGCCAGTAGTCCGTTGTCAGTTCTCCGTTGTTTGTGTGAAACAACGCGGTCGCTCCTATCGAAGGGGTTCGAGTAGTGAGACAAAAACAACTGGCTACTGGCTACTGACAACGGACAAACCTTATATGTTCCGCGTCGGCATCGGCCACGATACGCACCGTTTGACACAGGGTCGCCCGCTCGTTCTGGGCGGCGTGAATGTCGAGTCTGAGCGCGGAGGCGAAGGCCATTCGGACGCAGACGCGCTGGCTCACGCCCTGACCGATGCGATACTCGGCGCGCTTTGCGAAGGCGACATCGGTCTGCATTTTCCAGATAAAGACCCACGCTGGAAGGATGCCGACAGCCTTCAACTTCTAGCGCGCGTCGTGTGGCTGGCGAGCCGGCGCGGTTACACTGTTGTCAACGCCGATGCGACCGTTTTGCTCGAACGCCCGCGCCTGCGTCCATACATTCAGGAGATGCGCGAAAAGCTGGCCGATGTGCTCGGCGTTGAGATCGAATGCGTCAGCGTCAAAGCCAAAACGGGCGAAGGACTCGACGCGGTAGGCATCGGCGCAGCCGTCACCGCGCAAGCCGTCGTGCTTTTGGAAAGGACTTGAAAAAGCGTCAGTTGTCAGTAGTCGGTTGTTTTTGCTTTGCAAGCTTGAAGCTCGTGGTTGAAGCGTAAAGTTGTATCACACAAACAACGGACTACTGACAACTGACAATTCCCAAATGAGACCGCAAAGGGTAATCAGAAGAAAACGCGACGGCGGGGAACTCTCGCGCGAGGAGATTGCATACTTCGTGCGCGGGGTGACGACGGGCGCGTGGGCCGATTATCAAGCGTCGGCGCTTCTGATGGCGATCTTTCTCAAGGGGATGAGCACGAACGAGCAGCACGCGTTGACCGAAGAGATGCTCGGCTCGGGCGAGGTTCTCGACCTCTCGTCGATACCGCTTCCCAAAGCCGACAAACATTCGACGGGCGGCGTTGGCGATAAGACTTCTTTGATACTTGCGCCGCTCGCCGCCGCGTGCGGCGTGGCCGTGCCGATGATTTCAGGGCGCGGGCTTGGGCACACGGGCGGCACGCTCGACAAACTCGAAGCTATCCCCGGTTATCGCGTCAATCTTGATCTCCGAGAGTTTCGCGAGGTGCTCGGTCGCGTCGGGTTTGCG
>CBDUCU010000268.1:0-5622 GCA_965365725.1 uncultured bacterium
CCAGCTCCGACGAGCGCGACGAGCGAATCGTGATAAAAGCGTCGGCTGATTTAACCGGGAGAACAAAGTTACCGACAAAGCTTGCGCCCGCTTCAAGCACGACCTCATCGCCCGGCATGGCCGCATTCAATGCGCGTTGTAGATCGTCGCCGCGCCCGACCTTGATCGCCTTCACGCTTGCGGGCGCGGCGCGGCGCGGACGCAGGCGGTCGCGCTGCGCAAACGCAAAAGTCAGATACGCCGTCAACAAACTTGCCAGCACAATCAATGCGACGACTATTTTTTTTCGACTCAACGGCTTCATAAAAAATGTCCGTTGTCAGTAGCCCGTCGTCCGTTGTCAACAAGGCTTCTCATCACTTAGCGACAAGCGGTTTTACTATAGACGTTCAACTGACGATGTTCTTCAGCCAGCAACGGACAACTGACAACGGACTAAGGGCTACTCTGACTATTGACTGCCGACTGTTTGCAGCCGCTCATAAATCTTAAAGCCTTCGTTTTGATAGACCGGCGCATACTCTTTTGTCAGCAGCGTCGAGACGTGCCGGTCAACCTCAGGCAGCTTGCCGCGATTGCCTTCGTAAGACGCTTCGTACTCCGATGTGATGACGATAAAGCGCGGGCGCTTGCCGCTCGCGTAGCCGAGCCGGATGTCGTCTTTTAAGTTGTCAGTAAAGTCTAGGCCAAAGCCGAGCGCAGAGCTTCCTGTGATTTCGGTCGTCGCGTCGGAATGCTCTTTGAGATATGTGATGGTCGGCTCGTAGAGCCTCTGATAAGTCCTTTGTTTGATACGCAAAAGCATCCCGCCTACTTCAAGCGCGAGAAAGCCCGCGACGCAGAGGATAACGAGCGGGCGAAGCGTCGGTCTCCACGACCAAACCTTTCGCAAAAGAAGCGCGAGCAGCGCGACATAGATCGGAAAGATGTGGATGAGATAAGGCGTTTCCTTCTGTCCGTCAATCAGCGCGAGGATGACGAAATAGAGACCGGCGAGCAGAAGCAGCACTCGGTAGTTTGCGTCGCGTCGAACTTCGCGCGAGACGACGGCCCAGACAATCGCGGCGACGTAAGGGACGAGCAACAGCGATTTCAGATAGACCGGCCCGGAATGGCCTGCCGAAGTCGCGCCCAATCCAAAGGCGTGCGGGTAGCGCTTGACAAACTCGTTGGCAAAACCGATCCAGGGGGCTTTCAATCCCGTCAGTCGTCCGCCGTCGCGCGAGTTCATCGCAAACTGCGCGACGAAAGAGTCAGGGTCTTGCAGGATGTAAAGCCCCCATCCCATTGCGCCGGCCAGATAAGGCACGGCTGCAAGCCCGACGTGCGATGCGCGAATCCGTCGGCGGTCGAAGTAAAGCGTGACGAGCACGAGACCCGCGAGATGGATGATGCCGTTTGGATGCGTCAACCCGCTCAGCACGACGAGCGTGTGACTCGCAAACACGGCGGCGTTAAAGTTGCGCTCGCGCAAAGCGAGATAAGCCGCAAGCGCCGCAAAACCGAGCGCCGCGCACATCATATCCATGCGTCCGAGCGAGCCGACCGCGATAAAGGTGTAATCAACCGCAAGCAGCCCCGCAGCCAGAAGACCCAACGAGCGTTTGCCCGAAAGCTTTGACATGATCAAGAACCACGCAGCAATCGCCACCAATCCCCACATAATCGAGATCGCGCGCAACGAGAAGAGGCTAAAGCCGAACGCCTTGTACCAACCGGCCTGCATAACGAGATGAAGCGGCAGCACCCAGTAAGTGTGCTCGCGTATCCCCTTGAGCGCAGAGCCTTCGGTCTCAAGCACGTTCGTTCCCATCCGTCCCTTCGTCGCCAGATTGAACGCGGGGTTTGCAAAAAACCCTTCATCAATCTCCGGCGCTTTTGTCAGCGCGCTCCCCGTCGCAAGCGCGAGATAAACAAGAAGCGCGACGCACACAAGCGCGAACTGAAATTTTCTCTGCGCAAAGATTTGGTCAAGCCGATTCACGCAAGCGCCTCCCGTAAAATTTTGGCAAACGTCTCAGCGACCGCTTGCGCCTCAAAACTGCGCCGCACTTTCTCGTCGCCCCACGCCGTGCGCTCATCTTTGTTGAGTCGCAGAAAGTCGATAAAGTTTTTCAATTCGCGCGCGACCGTTTCGTCGTCAGAAGGTGCGGCAACCCAACCGCCGAGCCTTTGAATGAGCGCGTAGGCCGTTCCGCGCGGGGTGATTCCGAAGACCGGGCGCGCAGCCCCGACATAATCAATCAGCTTCGACGGTAGAAAGACGCTCACCTCAGCCGGAGCATCGATGACAAGCAGCCCGTCCGATTCCGTCATCAGCCGCAGGCTTTCGTGATAACCGACCGATGGTCGAGAAACGACCAGACCTTCCGGCAAACTGTTCAATCCCGCCGCCTCAAGCTGCCCTTCGCCCTTTGACCCGACCAGCTCAAAACGCACGCCCTCAAGCCGCGCGTCGTCTTCAGACAGCATTTTTTTCAACGCGCGGAAAAGCGGCGCAGGGCTTCGCTCGCCGTAGAAGTCGCCGAGATAGCGTATGACCAAACGCGACCGCTCGCGCGCGCCTTGCGCGGGGAAAAATTCAGGCTCGAAGGCGTGCGAGAGAACGCGCGTCTTGGTTTTTAGCGCGGGCGCGTGATGCGACATGACGAGATCAATCGTCTCATGCGAAGTAAAGACGAGAAGGTCTGCGGCGCGAAATACCTTTGCTTCCAGCGAGCGGTTGATTCTTTTCGTCAGCGCGTCGTAGCCGAGAAACGGATTGTCGGCCCAGGGGTCGCTAAAGTGCGCGACCCAGGGCACGCGTAAAACTCTCTTTAGCTCAAGACCGATGAGATGGTCGCTCATCGGCGAGCCAAAAGTTGCAAGCACGTCGGGCCTGTAGTCATCAGATGCAACGAACTCTTTGACGGCCGCAATTGCCGAAGGCTTCCAAACAGTAAACGCGTCGGGAGTTTTATCAACTAAAGGCAGATTGAAACGATACCCGACGCGCCCGGCGAGCGTGCGCAGGCTCGAACGCGCAAGCGGCACACGCAGGCAATTCTTCAAGGGCGCTTCTGCCGCGCGCACGAGCGACGCATCAATGCGGTCTTTATCTTCAAAGTCCGCGCACACAAGCGTCGTCTCCATCTTCAGATATTTAAGCAGGCGCGCAACCTGCACGGCGCGCGGCGAAGCGGCGGGCGGATAGGCAAACGAGACGGCCAAAAGCTTGCGCGTTGAAAGCTCCGTCGCATCGTCCTGCTCAGACGAAGAGAGGTCATTTGTATCGAGAGAAGATGCGTTCATCTTGTCTGTCGTGGTCGTCGGCTCATGCTTGCGAGGGAGCGGCGTAGCGGCCTCCGCAAAGCGACCAGTATTTGTGATATGTGCGCGCCGCCTGAATCAGATACGAGTAGTCTCGAAGCCCCGCGCGATAGGCTAAGACGGCTGCGCTCAAATATTTTCTTCTCAAAATCTCGTCGGGAAAATCCTTAGCCTTTAACATCTCGGCGGCCTGCGTGAGCAGCAGGCGCTTGCGCTCCGCCGCGCGTTTGTTTGGCCCCCACTGCGTATCAACGTCCTGCGGCACAGGCAAAGGGCACGGCTCGTGTCCGGGATAGGCCTGCCACGCGACGCGTTTTACAACCGGAGGAAAAAGCCCAAGCCATTTCATATAGAACTTGTGTTTGAGACACAGATCAACCGGGACGCGAACGATTGAGGCGATAAAGTCTGCATCGTAGAAGGGCAGGTGAAATTCAAGCCGATGCAGGTCGATGTCTTCAAAATGTTTTTCGAGATGGCGGCGCTGATCATTGAGCATCAGAAAAAGATAGAGCGCGCGGCCACGATCTTCCGTGCGCAGATCGTCCAACTCTTCTTGCATCCCCGTGTGCAAAACCTGTCCAAGCGAACCGGAAAGCGCGCCGTTTAGAATCCTGCGCGGCACGGCGGCGCTGTGATTTATAAAGAACTGCTCGACGGCCTCGTCACGACGGCCCTCTTGCAAAAGCCTGACGACAGGCTCATATACATAGACGTGACCTAAACCGACGCTTCCGCCGTCGCCCGACCAGACCATCCGTTCGCGCTCGGGCGCAAGCTCGCGTCTATTGGTCGAAGCCTCCCAAGCGTCGGCCATCATCTGCGACCAGTGCGGGTCGTCCGCCCCCATCGGAACTTCTTCGTGAACCGCCCCGGCCTCTTTGGCAAACGCAGCACCGAAGATTTGATCCTGCGTGCGGGCGGGCGCGAAATTGAAGGTGTGAAGACGCACGCCTTTCATAAAAAGGGCCGCCACAATCGAGCGCGAATCGAGACCGCCGCTCAAAAAAGCAACCGCCTTTTTATCGTCGCGCAGACGACGCGCAACTGCGCTCATAAAAGATTCGTGCGCCGCGCTGACAAGCTCTGCTTCCGATTCACCCGACGGCGTGATCTCGTCCCAACGCCAGTATTGACGGCGCGCAACCTTTTCGCCTTCGACCTCAATAATCTCTCCGGCGCGCATCAGAGAGATTCGGTCGTAAGGCGTGCGCGTGCCGAGCGCCAGACCGATGCTTGCCATCTCCGTGATGGCGCGCAAGTCCATCGCTTTGGGCACGAGCGACAACCCCTCGAAGATGCGCAGCGCCGTCGCAAAGACAAAAAACTCATCGCTCATCCAATAATAGAGCGGACGCAGAGCGAGCTTGTCAGAGACAATGCTCAAACGCCCATTGCGCGCATCGTAATGCGCCGCGCAAAAAGTGCCGCGCGCCTGTCTTAAAACGTCCCATTCGCCAGCAGACCAAGCCTCGTGCAAACGCGCGAGGTCTTCCGTCCGGCTGCGCCATGCATCACTCTCGTCGTGAGAAAGAAGCGGCTCGCCCGCCAGCAGAGAGACGCATCCCGCTTCATCCGCCAGCACGCCAGGCTCGCCATAAACTCCGATGTCAACCTTCAACAGACAACAGCGAGCGTCGCCAAACTCCTTTACTTCGTCGCTCGCTTTGCGCGAGACGAGACGGCGCAACTCCTCGCGCGCCGAGTCCGGAACTGTCAGCGAAGCGTTGCGGCTGAGTATGCCTGCTAGTATCGTCATCTTCTTTTCGGTTCGTTTTAGCCCACTGTCTTAAGACTTACACTTCAATGCTTCAGGCAACCGACTCTTTTCTTTTGACAAGCTGAGGAATCAGGCTCTTCACGTCCTGCAATGCGGCGCGCCCTTTTGGCAGCGCGACAAAGATCAAAAGCGCAACGATGGCCGCCACGCACGAAGCCGCGACAAGACCGACAAACGCATGCTCAAAGAGAACAAAGCGACGAAACAGATAAAGCGCCGCAAGCACGCCAAGTGCAGCGAGCATTGACGGCGCAATCGCGCGATAAATATCCAGGGCCGAGACCGGCCCCGTCCGCCCGACGTACCAGAACATGAGAGGCTTGTGCAGAAGAACGCTCACCGCCGAATAACTCGCCGCCACGCCCAAAGCTCCCCAGGGCAGCCCAATCAGAAATGAACAGACGGTGATAAGCCCGTGCGCCACTCCCCACTTGAGCATGTCGCGCGTCCGCCCCTGCGAGATGAGAAGCCATCCCATCGTGTTTGCCACCGGCTCGAAAATTCCTGCAAGTCCGAGCAGAGCAAAGATGCGG
>CBDUCU010000269.1:0-5615 GCA_965365725.1 uncultured bacterium
GCGCGAGCGCAACGTGCTCGGGATGATGCCGCATCCGGAACGCGCCTGCGAAGACCTTCTCGGATCGTCAGACGGGCGCGACCTCTTCCGCTCCTTGGCCGCGACGCTCGCCGCACACGTCTGACGTGCGCGGCTAAATTGATTCAAAAAAAGAGCACGGACGGATGCGGTATTAAAGGAATGTTCACGGATAGCCCGTGTGAATCCCTTTAAGTGCGCATCCGTCCGTGCTCGCGTTCCGACGCTTCTACTAACGCGTTTTACTGAATCTGCAACGAGTCAAGAAACTTCTTGCCATCGGCGGATTCCGACTTGCTCTTTTCGCGCATGTAGATGACCTGTATCAGGCGCGGACTGGCCCAGTAGATGCGCGCGGTGAAGGCGACTTGTTTGCCTTGCGTCGTTCCTTCGCCGATGATCTCACGGCCCGGATGCGCGCCGAGCGTGACGGGCCGTTCGCTCTGTAGTTTCCCGTTGATGTTGCGCAGAGCGCCGTCGCGCCCGCTATTGAGAAGCACCTGTGGGTCTGGCACGTTGGCCGCTGCTGCCGCCGGAAACTCGTTGTAGGCGGCCATGTAAGCTTCAGCGCCTTTGTCAACCAGAAGCATGTTGACGTTGATGGGGCCGACGGGCGTTTGCGCCGTCTGCGTCTGGCGTGTGGGTTTGCCCGGCATCTGCACGCTGATGCCGCCCTCGCTGACCGTCTCCCATTTTGTCCCGGTAAAAGACGAGCAGCCAAGCACCGCAAGCAGGAAGAGAAGACCGGGCAGCATCAATTTATTTTTCATCTTCAAAAGCCTCATTCAAAGGGGAATTTCCGACCTAAAGCGCGCGCGAGTTTGACACAGATGCGTCGAAGATGGAAGGCCGAAATTAGATTCGCAACGACAGCGCCAAAGCGCCTCGATCATTGCTTACAACCGATCTTCAAGAATCCCAAATTTAATCAAAGCACCAAACAGATGGACGGCCATCCATGTTAACTTCTCTCCATCTTTTGATTGAACGTTTTCATCCGTCAGCATATTTCGCGGCAAACCGCGCGCGCCGTGCGTCGCATCCGATACACGTCTGCCGGCATCCCGGCCTCGCGCGAAAATGGTTCGATTTGCCAACACGGAAGTGGTTGTGAAAGACTCTCGATTGATGATGAAAAAGAATCTCTGCATCGCTCTCGTCGTTTCGGCGCTTGCGTTTGTCGCCGTCTCTCAAACACACGCGCAGTCGGGCGCGACGCGTCCGCGCAGGGTCAATCCGCAGAACCAACCGCTCCCGACTCCTGAGCCTGCGACCCGCGCCGACGCTTCAAACAACTCGACTGCGGCGCGCACCACGCCTGCGCGAGCGTCTGCGTCCGCCGATACGACGCGCGCCTACTCGCTGCTTCAGCAGAAGCAATACGACGCGGCACTTGCGGAAGCGCGTCGCGTCGCGTCGGCTGATCCGAAAAACTCCGAAGCGTGGAAGATTGCCGGTTTTGCCGAGATGGAGTTGCAGCGTTACGCAGAAGCCGCGACGAGCCTTCAGCGTGCTTTGGACCTCCAACGCGCCGCTGGCGAAGAAGACCCGAAAACGGCGGACGCGCTCGCGGAGGCTTACATACGCGCCGAGAAATATGCGGAAGCCTTGCCGCTTTACGTCGCGGCCACGACGCGCAAAGGCGCAAAACCTGACGCGATAACTTTTTACTATCGCGGACTCGCAGAGTTTCGCACCGGCAAAAACGTCGAGGCCGAACGCTCTTTTAGTGAAGCCATCCGGCTCGACCCGAAAAATGCGGCCTCGCTGTTCTATCTCGGTCGTCTCGCCTTTGACCGCAAGGCCGACGATCAGGCTATCGCTTTTCTTAACCGCGCGACCACAGCCAACGCGCAGCTTGCCGATGGCTGGACGCTACTGACTTACGCCTATCTTCGACGCGCCAACGCAGCAGGCAGCGAAGGGCCAAAGGCTGATGCCGATTACCTGAGCGCCGTGCGCGCCGGCGAGTCTCTCATGCGCGTGCGCTCGGACGAGGCTTCGACGCAGCTTCACGCACAGGCGCTGATCGGCGCAAAACAATATGCGCGCGCCGCGCTTGCGCTTGAGAAGGTTTCGGCGAGCCAGTCGGCGCAAGGCAGCACGCTCTATCTCCTGGGTTTTGCCTACACACAAGCCAAAAACACCGCAAAAGCCGTCGGTGCGCTTGAACGCGCCGCCGCAAAAACGCCCGACGATGCAAACATTTATCGTCTGCTCGGCTACAACTACGAGGTCTTGAAGCAATACGCAAAAGCTCTCACGGCTTACGAGCGCGGCGCACAGCTTGCGCCCGACGATGCATACTTCAAAGAATCCGCCGAGCGCGTCCGTCCTTTTGCCAAGTAACACAATTTGACCCTTTGCCAGTTGCGCAACAACATAGCCCATGACAAATGTATGTCATGGGCTACTCTTTTCTTACGCTGGCGACGACTTGTGGCTCTTTCGCATCCACATCTCTTTAGTTGGAGCTTGAACTTTGATTTGCGCGCCGTTAGCATCTCGCCATGAACACATATACATTGCGTCGCACGTCGCCGAGATTAATTGCGCTTGCTTCGCTCGTCGTTGCAGCGCTGCTTTTGAACATCAGCGCGCCAACTGCGCAGGCGCGTTCGTGGAAAGGCATCGAGCCTCTCAAGTCGCGGCGCACGGACGTTGAGCGCACGCTCGGCGCGCCCGTCCGAGAAACGCCGACCGAGGGCGCGCTTCACTTCGACGTAATGGGCGGGCGCGTGACCGTTTTTCTCGTCACCGCACAGTTTGTCGCGTCAAAAAAACTTCGACCCGAAGCCGAAGGAATCGTCCTGCAAATCGTTCTGCAACACGAGCGCGCAACGGAAACGCCCGCCTCGCTCGAAGTTGAGAAGGACAAAGACTTCGAGCGCGAGGCCAAAGGCGAAGTCGTCGTCTATCGCAATCTTAAAGACGGCATCAGCTACACCTTCGTCGGCGGCCGCCTTCAAACCACGCGCTATTCCGCCCCCGCCGAAGCCCTGGCTAAGCTCTTTAAGAAAGGATGAATGAGTAGTAATGAGTGATGAGTGATGAATGATGAGAAAAGGCGGATTTTCTCATCACTCATCACTCATCACTCATTACTCATCCAAATGCTTTACCGCACACGCCTCATCAATGAATTGCATTTGCGGCGCGGCGACTTCGCCGAGTATGAGCAGACGACGCGCGGCGAGTTGCAGGAGGTTGCGGCGCGTCTGCATGCGCTCGCGTCTGAATCATCGAGCGATGTGCGCGAGCGTCTTTCGTCGGCGCGCGTCAGTTTCCCTTCGGCTGAGTTGGACGAGAGAAGCGGACTGGCCGTCTCGTTCGGCCATCCGTGGCGTTCGCATGAAGAGGCGCGCGTGTGGGCGGCGGATGTTTTGCGCACTCGTGTGACGTTTGCCGCCGACGGCAGCCAGATATATCCCGGCAGGGAAATCTCTCTGCCGGTCGCCGCCGTGCAGGTGGCATCGTTTGAGAACCCGCACACTCCGGATGGAAGCTATACGAAAGAGGCTCATTTCAAGGTCGTCACGCCGAACGAGCTGCTCGAAGGCGACCGCGTTTATGAAAGCCCGGAACAGGTGGTCGGCGTGCGCCGCTTCGAGCTTGAAGCGCGCACGATCTGCGAGTTTCTCGAACGGCGGCGCGGCTGGCGCGCGAGGGGCGAGCGCGCGCCCTTAGCTTTTCTCGACGGCACGCTTCTCATCTCGTCGCGCCGCAAAAGCACCGAGCTTCTCTTCTCGAAACGATACGCCGCCGCGCTCGCCGAACTCATCAACCTTTCGCGAGAGACTGAAGTTCCGGTCGTCGGTTTTATCGACCACTCGTTTGCGCCCGATGTGCGCGACGCGCTCGAAGCGCTTGACGCTGCGCTTCCGCGCACACAGGTCTATGACGCGCAAATTTTGCGCGCGCCCGCAGCCGCCGGCAAAGCGCGGCTGCTTGACGCGTGGGGCGACCGCACCATTTTTTGGCATTGTCGCCGGCAGAATCTCGCCGACGCTTTTTACGACGCGGGCGGGCATCCTCTTGTCGGCTTCGTCTATTTGCAAACCACCGGCGAAGGACATCCGGCGCGCGTGGATGTTCCCGCGTGGGTTTACGAGGCAGGGCTGCTTGATGAAGTTATCGACGCGGTCAGGGCCGAATGCGTCGTCGGCAACGGCTACCCTTATTCAATCGAGACGGCGGATGCGGCTGCCGCAATGACGGCGCGCGACCGCGAGCAATTCTTACGCGTCATGCAGGATTTTGCCGACGAGCAGCGCTTAGACTTTCGCATCTCGCGCAAGCCGACGAGCAAAATCAGACGGCGTTGAGTTGTGATAGAGAGATTTGGCGGGCTGGCGACAAACCTTTGCGCCACCTAACCTTCGCGTGCGATTATCTGTGCGCCCTTCCCGAGATAATCAGCGCGAACGATAATGCTCGTCGATTTTTTGGAGACTGTGTGAGCGAAGAGTTGAAAATGGAAGAGACGTGCGACCGCAACCCGCTCTCTTGTCGCGTGTGCGGTGCGTTTGCACGACGCATTGGCGCGCGCTTCTGCGCAAATTGCGGGCGCGCATTTGTCAGTGCGCAATATACACCCGCCGAATCTTTGCGCGATTCATACAACACACCAGATCGGCGCATTGCACGCGCAAGCTCGCAGATGCGTTTGGCGAATCACACTTTGTTTGCGCCGCGCGAAAAGCCTCTGCCGCGCATCCCTTCTCCGATCAAAAACATGAACGGCGCTTCGACAACTGCGCTTGCCTTTGTCGTCTATTCGCTTGTTCCATATCTCGGCATACTCTTTTGTCCGGGCGCAATCGTCGTCGGCTTTATCGGCCTTGCGCGCCTCCGGCGCAGACCGCAGATTGGAGGCCGCCGCTCCGCCGCCTTCGCCGTCGGGCTTGGCTTCGTCACGCTCGGCGCGCAGATTTTTTTGTGGTGGATGCTCTACCGGATTCCCGAGTGGGTGATTGGATTTTGATTTGAAGCTGTTAGCTTTTAGCCATTAGCTTTAAGCCAGACGATGCAGTCGGCTACAGCTAACAGCTAACAGCTAACAGCTAACAGCTTTCTCATGCTCCGCATCGCCAAGATCGTCAAATCAAACTCGCACGTCGATTATGTCGGGCGCGTCATCGACCGTCTCGATGCAGATGCTCCGCCCTCGGAAGAGGATTACGGGTTTGCGCAGTTTGTCTCGGTTCCCTTGGACGAGGGGCGCGAGATCGTCGGCGCGATCTATAACACGCAGCTTGTCAATCCCGATTACGGGAGCTTCGGGCCGCGCCTTTCGTCGCGCGAAGAGCTGGCCGTTTTAAGTCCTGATTATCTGAACGAGCAGGGCGTGCTGGTCGGCATACTTCTGCTCGGCGGGCGCGAGAAGACAGGGAAGGGTTGGACAAACGATCAGGGCGTGCCGCGCCGCGTCGTTCCTGTCGGCCAGGACATTTATGCTCTGGGCGCTGAAGACGTACAAGACTTTCATAGCGGCGAGGATGGGCGCGTCGCTCTGCGCTACTTCCCGCAGGTCATCTCGCATGCAGGAGCTTTTGCCGTGCCGCTCGTCGAAGCCGTCATCGAACAGCTTGAGCCGG
>CBDUCU010000270.1:0-5606 GCA_965365725.1 uncultured bacterium
GGGCCTGGCGGGCGTTCCCTTCGTGCGATTTATCCTGGCGACGACCGCCGCGATGGTCATCAAGTCTTACGTCTATGCGCAGGCCGTCCACACCGCCGTTGGCGCAACCTCTCTGATGGAAGCTTTGAGCGGGAAGACTATTCTCGCACTCTTTGCCGTCGGACTGCTCTCGGTCGCCGGACACGTGCTTCGTCAACGACTTCTCAGCAAGGCGACTTAATACAAGCAAAAAAACTGTGTGGTGTTTTGGTCGGGCGCGTTTATAATCCGTCCCGCTTCAGCCTTTTTGTTCGTCCACCACAAACGTCATGACGGGTCGTTCCACAGGATTCTTAGAAAACAAGAAGCGGCCTGCGCGCTTTCAATATCCTTTTGCAGCCATCGTCGGGCAGGAGCAGATGAAGACTGCGCTTCTTCTCAACGTCATCGCTCCGACGGTCGGCGGCGTGCTCATCATGGGCGAGCGAGGTACTGGCAAGTCGACGGCTGTGCGCGCGGTTGCCGAGCTTTTGCCGTCGATTTCAACCGTTCAAAACTGCTCTTTTAATTGCGACCCGAAAGACGAAGAAAATTTTTGCGACGGCTGTCTCGAGTTAAAGAGAGATGTGAAGCGCCTGCCGCGCGTGAGCGTAAAAGTTCCGGTCGTCGAACTTCCGCTTGGCGCGACGGAAGACCGCGTTTGCGGAACGCTCGACATCGGACAGGCTTTGCGCGAAGGCGCGCGCAGCTTTGAACCGGGACTGCTGGCGCGCGCCAATCGCGGCATTCTTTATATCGACGAGGTAAATCTTCTTGAAGATCATCTGGTCGATTTATTGCTCGATGCGTCGGTCACGGGAATCAATCGTGTCGAGCGCGAGGGCTTTTCTCTCGAACACCCGGCGCGGTTCATCCTTGCGGGCTCGGGCAATCCGGAAGAGGGCGAGCTTCGCCCGCAACTTCTTGACCGCTTCGGTCTTTCGGTCGAAGTAAAAACTCCGCGCTCAATTGAAGAACGCGTCGAAGTCGTTGAGCGCAACGAACGTTTTACACGTGACCCTCAAAGATTCATAGCAAGCTTCGAGAGCGAGCAGACGAAGCTGCAACGAAGGCTCGCACGCGCGCGCAGGATTTTTCCGGAAATTGCGATAGCGAGAGAACTACTGCGGAAGATTGCTGAGCTTTGCCAGAATCTTGAGATCGACGGGCACAGGGGCGAATTGACTATTGCGCGTGCGTCGCGTGCGCTCGCGGCTTTCGAGGGGAGAAGACAGGTTTCCGCAGATGATGTAAGACGCGTCGCTGCGCTTGCACTCAAACATCGTTTGCGCAAAGACCCGCTCGAAAGTAGCTCCGGAGGCGGACGCGTCGATGAAAAAGTTAAAGAGTTTTTTGGCGACGAGCCGGGCCGGGAAACCACAGAGACAAAAACTCCAGACAAACCAAACAACGAAAAAAGCGGCACAAGAGAAATTGAAAGCCCTGCGAAGAACAATCATTCTCAGACAGAAACTCAATCGCGCTTTGCTTCCAAACCAGACTTCGCCAAAAGCGGCGACAGAACACTAAACGACGACCTCGCCGCCCCGCCCGACAAAGCCCAACTCAAAACAGGAGCTTTTAATCTGCTCAACGAAGATACGCAAAAAACGGGCGCGAAAAATTCTCACGCACGACGTGGCGAAGGAAAGCGGGTCGCAATCGAACACTCGCACGGTCGTCACACAGGTTCGCACGCACGGCCCTTCAAACGCGGGCGGGTCGATTTATTTGCGACGCTTAAGGTCGCCGCCCTCAGAGTTAAGACCGACAATGGAGCCGGACAAATTGCGCCGTTAAAAATTGCGCACGCCGATTTGCGCTACAAGCGATTTAGCAGGCGCGTCGGCACGCTTTTCATCTTTGCAGTTGACACGTCGGGGAGCATGGCGCTCAACCGCATCGGTCAGGCCAAAGCAGCGCTCGGCCAACTGTTGAGAAAATCTTACGTCAACCGCGACCGCGTCGCGCTCGTCAGTTTTCGGGGCGCGACAGGTGAAATAATTCTCTGGCCCTCTTCGTCAGCTTCGCGCGCGAAAAAGATGCTCGACGCGCTTCCCGTCGGTGGAGCAACGCCTTTGCCAGCCGGACTTCTTCGCTCGCTTGAGCTTGTGCGCAGGGCGCGCTCAGACGGCGCTGGAAAAATCGTGTTGATGATCTTTACAGATGGGATCGGCAACATGCCATTAAAAGGTGAAGCAGGTAACAATCGTCTTGATTCGCGCGCTAGAGTCAGAGCGGAAGTCAGAAGGCTCGGCAGCGAGTTGAAGGCCGCTTCGATCTCAACCGTCGTCGTTGATACGGGAAATCGGTTTACTAAAGGAAACGATGGTGAAGAACTCGCTGCCGCGCTCGCAGGCCGCTATCTTCATCTGCCTTCCGTGATAAATGAACAGAAGCTCAAAGAGACGTTTGGTGTAAATACATTGTGAGATGGTGCGGCTTCGTCCATCCCAAAAGAGAGTCCTGACTTTCGGCGACCCGCAAACGTCAATATCTGCCCCAGGCGTAGAAAAGTTTGTGACAAGAAAAAGCTCTCATAACTATTCAGAGCCTGACGCGCGCGACCGGCGCGTGCTCGAACTCTACGAGCAGCTTTTAGAGATCGAGGAGCGGTTGATTCCGACGGGGCTTCACGTCTTCGGACGCGCTGCCGAAACGCGCGAGCAGGCAGACCTCTTGCGCATGGTCGCTTCTTTCGATAGACCGGAAGCGGGCGCGCGTTCTCTCACAAGTTTGGTCGCCGAAAGTTTGGATCTCAACGAACAAATTAGCTCGCAATCGAAAGGCGATATTTCTGAAAGCGCTTTGGCTACGCGCGCGCGTGTAGATGCGTTGGTTCGTGAATCAATCGCATGCTTTTTACAGGATGGAACAAAGAGCGCGGTTGAATTTTTGAAGACCCGCGCGCGAGTCGAACAGGCCGAGTCAGTCAAAGTTTTGGTCATACTTGAAAGTGTGTGCGCGCAGTTGAAAGTAGATCGAGAGATGGACGGGCTTGTACGCGCGTTGCGAGGCGAGTACATCGAGCCGGGGCCGGGAGCTGATATTGTTCAGAACCCTTCGATTCTACCGACGGGGCGCAACACTCATGCCGTTAATCCTTATTCTGTGCCCTCTGATCTTGCTTACGCGCGCGCCGAGCCGGTCGTCTCAAAACTTCTTGAACGCCACATCGATGAGAGCGGTCGTTATCCGCAGGCGATGGCGCTTGTGCTCTGGGGGTTGGACAACATCAAGACGCAGGGCGAGGGCGTTGCTCAGGCTCTACGCTTGCTCGGTGTGCGGCCTGTGCGCGATTCGCTCAATCGTGTGACGGACGTTGCGCCCGTCCCGCTTGCCGAGTTGGGTCGTCCGCGCATCGACGTTGTGATGACCGTCTCAGGCATCTTCCGCGACCTCTTCGCCTCTACCATGCTTTTACTCGACAAAGCGGTCAAATGCGTGGCCGCGCTTGACGAGCCGCCGGAGCAAAACTTTGTTCGCGCAAACGTCTGCGCGGAGATCGAAGCGCATAAAATGGTTTTTGATGAAGCCGCGCTTCGAGTCTTTTCAAACGCGCCGGGCAATTATGGAACAAACGTCAATTTCATGGTTGCCGATTCACAATGGGAGAGTGCAGAAACGCTCGGCGATCTTTTTGTGACGCGCAAATGTTTTGCCTACGGGCGAGGCACGGACGGGCGCGCTGTCGAGGGCAGAGAAGCGCACCGCTCATTTACCAAAGCGCTCTCGCGCGTCGAAGCGACGTATCAGAATCTCGATTCTTTCGAGATCGGTGTGACTGACGTAGATCACTATTTTGAATATCTCGGCGGCGTGTCGCGCGCGGTTGAAAAACATGCTGAGGGGCGACCGCGCATCTATCTTTCCGACGCACTCTCGCCGGATGCAAAGGTGCGTTCTCTGGAAGAGACCATCCGGCTTGAGACGCGCGCCAAGACGCTCAATCCAAAATGGTATGAAGGATTGTTAAAGCATGGCTTTCGCGGCGTGGCCGAGATTGAAAGTCATGTCACAAACACTTTCGGCTGGAGTGCAACAGCCGATGCGGTTGATGGGTGGATCTATCGTGAGGTTGCAGAGACCTTCATTCTTGATGAAAAGATGCTCGAACGTCTCGGCGCGCTTAACCCTACTTCGGCGCGCTCGCTGGTCGCGCGGCTTCTCGAAGCACACGGGCGCGGCTTCTGGAAAGCGGAGATGGAAGTCGTCGAAAAACTTCGAGAAGCTTTTGCCGCGCTCGAAGACCGTCTTGAAGGGGTCGTTTAGTTAGAAGAAGGATGCAGATTACTGCGCTCTACGTCGGGTCAAGTCTTCTCGCGCCGCTTCGCGAAGCAGAGCGCGAGATAGAGAAGCTTTACTCTTTAGGGTTGCGTGTGGCCGCGCACAACCTCGGCGCTTCTTTGCCCGATGAAGATTGGAAATCTATTGAGCGCGACCTGAATGATTCGGAAATAGTCTTTATCTTCCACGTTACGGATGGCGAAAACGCCGGACGCTTATCGCGCCTTCTCATCAATCACAAAGAAAATATCAGCGCGGTGATTGCAATCAACTGTATGCCCGAGCTGATGCGTTATACGCGCATGGGACGTTTGCGTTTCGGCGGCGAAAAGCTGAGTGATAATGAATCCAAACAGACGCGTGAAGCGGCTGAAAGTAGGGCTAAAAATCTTGTCCGCTCGGTTGGCGGTTGGATGGGGAGACAAGCGGTTTCGCTGCGACCGGCGAAAGGCAAAAGCCACACACAGTACACAAAACTGATCGAGCGTCTGCCCGCACTCCTAAAATTTGTGCCGGGCGCGGGACGCGTCGGCGACTTCAAAAACTATCTGCAACTCTTCTGTTATTTTCTACAACCGTCGCCCGCAAACATTCGCTCAATGCTGCTCTACGCCGTCAAGCATTACGGAAGCATTGAGCAAGGCCAGCGCTCGCGCATCAACATTGCGTCTCCCGAAACACTTCCCGCCGTCGGAATCTATCACCCCGAAGCGCCCACGCTCTTCAAAAGCTTTGACGATTACGCTGCATGGCACGCGCGACGCAAACGAAAAGGCGCAAGCGAGCGAATCGACCCGCAACAAACAATCGGCCTGCTTTTGATGAGAACGCAGATCATAAGCGGCGCACGCGCGCATTACGACGGTCTGATACGCGCTATCGAAGCCGAAGGACTCGGCGTGCTCCCCGTCATCTCGACCTTTATGGATAACCGCGAGGCGTGCGAAAAGTTTTTTATTGAAGAACGTCGGTTGCCGATTGCCCGTCGTCAATTGCAGTCGAAGGATGAGAGCGGCGCTAAAGATAAAATCAGTTTCGCTTTAACCCGCAAACTAACCAAGAACGAACAGCCGACAGCAGACAACGGACAAAGCACGACCGTCACTAGCCGCGTCAGTCAAATCCTTTCGCTCACAGGTTTCAGCTTTGTCGGCGGCCCTGCGATGAACGACAGCCACGCGGCGGTCGAGTTTCTCAAAGAGCTGAATCGGCCTTTTCGTTCAGCCGTGAGTCTCGACGTGCAGACCATCGAAGATTGGCAAACGTCTTGGACGGGCTTAAACCCGGTGCAGATGGGGATG
>CBDUCU010000271.1:0-5590 GCA_965365725.1 uncultured bacterium
GCCCGCCAAAGGCGCGCACAATGACGACTGCGCCCGTGCCCGCGTCAAAGAGCACGCGTCCTGTCATCTCAACCACCAAAGCGACGGCGCGCGCAAGAGCCGCCAGAGGCGCGAGCACGTCTTCAGCAGCCGATGCGCCGAGCAGAAGCGCGGCGAGCGCGGCGAGCGCAAGCGTGAGCTTGAGAGAAAAGGCACGTTCGGCGGCTGAGCGCACGCCGCCCATATCGTTTTGCGCTCGGGCCGTGACGATGCGTGCGAAGTCTTTGGGAAGCTCGATGCTCTTTTCGCCAGCATGTGTGAGGAAGGCGTTGTCGAGAAGACAGAGCAGACGACGCTGCTCGGCAACCGCAGTAGAACATGACGGGCAATCTTTAGCATGCGTCTCGAAAGAGGCTGACTCTTGCGCTTCCATCTCGCCGTCAAGATAGGAGGCCGCCGCTTCGGCGCGCGCGCAGGAAGAGGATGAGGCGCTGTTCTCTAAAATCCCGTCAATCAAAATTTTTGCGTTTCCTTAAACTACATGCTTTTGATGCCGCGCCGGAGAAGCTCTTCGCGCATCACTTCGCGCGCGCGGAAGATGCGATTTTTGACCGTGCCGAGCGGTAGGCCCGTCACTTCCACAATTTCATCGTAACTAAAATCGAGTGCATGCCGAAGCGTGATCAGCTCACGATAACCTGGCGGCAAATTCTGAACGACCTCTTCAATCTCGGCGCGCCGCTCGGAACGCTCGCTCAACTGTTCGGGGCTTGGCGCAGCGCTCGCCAGAGGCTTTTCGTAACTGCCGCCGTCATCGGACTTACACTCAAGGTCTTCGAGGCGCGTGTTGTTGCGTCGCAAGTGGTCGATGGCCGAGTTATGCGCGATGCGGTAAATCCAAGTCGAGAACTTGTATTCGGCGCGATAGCGTGCCAGTGAGTTATAGACTTTGATAAAGACCTCTTGCGTCAGATCGAGCGCAGCATCGTAATCGCCGACCATTCGATAGACGTAGGCGACGATGGGGCGCTGATAGCGCCGGACAAGCTCTTCAAAACTCTCCTCGCGGCCAGCGATGGCGCGTACGACGAGGTCGCTGTCGGCGATGCCGGCGAACTTAAAAGCTGCGGGGACGGCTCCGTTTATGTTCATGACGCAAACGTTTTACGCGCTGGTCGAATGGAAAGTTTCAGTCGCCCACAATGGGTTTTATGCAGTATGCAGCCGTTCTAGGCCCATGCAAGCGCTGCAAGACCGGCGGGCGCGGCGATGAGGTTGAAATCCAGTTGGCCCAAAGGGAACGAGAAGCGCAGGTCGCCGGGGCCGAGCGTGCGCGGCGGCGAGGCGAGAGTCTCCAGAATGATTGCACCTGCCTCCTGCGGATCGAGACCTGTGCCGGCGATGAGCATCCGTTCGATCTGCTCACGCGGCGCGGGCGCAACCATCACGGCGGCTTCTTCGCCTGCCGACGCGTTGCGGTCACGATAAAAAAGCATGAAGCGATAAAGCTCGTCGGCGCGGTCTTCCGGGTCGCAGATGACGCTGCGCAAAAGCACAGGCTCTCCGGCGCGCATGACGGCGGCGGTAAAGCCCTCGCGGTGCGAGCTGACGAGTAGAGAATCGCCGGTCGCCACCGGTTCGCGCATCAGCCACCAGGCCTCTCCAAAGTGTCTTGGAAGAAGCAGCCCGGCATGCCAGCCGAGCGTTCTAAAGACCTGCTCGTATTCACTCAAAACAGAGAGCCGCACGCCTGTCACAAGATAGCGCGCGCGGTTATGAGAGTCGGGGCGCAGGCGCTCACGCCCCACTCTCAACTCTTCGAGCGTTGCGCCAAGCGCGCGTTCCGTCTTCCAGCGCAGCATCTCTTCACGCTCGGCGCGCGAGGCCGCCCCGCTCTCAAGCGTGATGATCGAGGTGCGCGTCGCCGCCTCAGGCAGCCCGACTGACCAGCGCCTTCGTTTAAGAAGCCCCGCGTTTGTCACAAGCTCGGCCAACACATCGGCCAGCTCCGCCACGCTCGTTATATTCTGCTCGTCAAAGCTCGGACTGACGAGACCCACAGGCAGCGCAACGTAGGCGGCGCTGCGCACGGTGAAAACGTCGCGTCTTTTGTCCAGGGAGACGACGCTTGCGCCTTCACCCGAGAGTCCGACAGCCGCCGAAGGAAGTCGCGGCGCGATTAATTTGCGGAAAAGGGACATGGAATAGCTGTTAGCTGTTAGCTTTTAGCTGTTAGCTTTTAAGGCCCGGCGTGGGCCGAAAATTTTCAAAAGGAACTTTTGTCAATGTCATTCAAAAAAAGCTGAAAGCTAATAGCTAATAGCTAATAGCTAACAGCTTCTTTTACCAACTATCACAATCATTATAAGGAGAGCCTTCGAGCGACGGGTCTGACGAAGAGCTACAGACGTTGACGAGGCCCTGCCCGCCTTCGCCGAGGTTCGGGTCGTCGCCAAAGACCGTGTTCCAATCCTTGTTGCCTGTCATCGGGTCTTCGGGAATTTCGTTGAGATATCCGGCAGAGACCAAATCATCAAGCGAGTTTGGCAGCTTTCCCTTGTCGGCTGAGTATTGCCGGATCATCTTGCGCATCTGATGAAGATCGTCTCGCAAGACCGCTTCTTTTGTCGCCTGCACGGTCTTGTTGTATTGCGGCAACACGATCAGCGCGAGGATGACGATGATCGAGATGACGATCATCAATTCGAGCAGCGTAAAACCCCGCTCGCTGCGGGAGAAGGAAAAAGGAGAAAGGTAAAAGGTAAAAGGAAGGCGGCGGTCGCCCCTCTCCTTTTGCCTTTTACCTTTCTCCTTTTGCCTTGAATCTTTACCAGTCACTGTACTTCTCACCGTTGAGCGCCGTGCCTTCGGATTTTGAATAGACATCGAAGACGTTGATGCCGTCCCAGCTAGTCGAATCGGCCTCGTCGTAACATGAGCGCATGCCCCATTCGGCCTCGCCTTTGGATTCGTCCTCAGGGGTCATTGGATCGTCGGGGATGCGGATTAGATAAATCTTTTTTCTGAGCGAAACGAGCGGCCCATCGGTCGCTTGTCTGTTTGGGTCGGGAACGACTGCCCCTTGCGCTTGCAAGCGTGGCACGACGTTTACGCCCTCAACGAGCGTTTGCAGCGTCGGCGGGTAATGGTCAAGGTTTGTCGTATCGAAGATGGTGCGGTCGCTGATGGCGACTTTGCTGCGCGGGTCAAGATACATTTGTCCAGCGCCCGGCGTTCCGGGTGGGGGTGGCGGTCCGCCGGGGATGCCACCCGCGCCGCCCGGCCCCATGCAGCAAGGCGCTTGAATCGTATCGCGGTGAAACTCTTTGATGGCCTCGCGCATCTCGCGCAGAGCTTCGCGCAGTCGATACTCTTTCTGCCGTTTGACGGCAGCCGTCGTGATCGGAATCACGCCCATCGTGAGAATAGTCATCACCGTGATGACAACGACCAGCTCAAGCAGCGTCCAACCTCCCTGCCCGCGTCGCAAAGTGACAAGACGGTGCGGGCGCAGAGACGCTTGACTAAATCTCTCTCGCCTCTTGAGCGTCATCGTGTCTTTAGCTCTCGACAAAAACTTCACTGCGTTACTTTCAAACGAGCGGGCGCGCCCGTCGCTTTCATCTGACGACCGTCGGTTGCAATCAAGTGTACCTTGTCCGCGTCAAAAGTAAGGTCGCCCGTACCGGCTGCCAGACCTTCGACTTCGATAAAGAGAAGCAAGCCTTCGCCCGCGAGCGGTTGCGCGCCCGCGCCCGGCGCTGCCGAGACGACGAGCACGCCTTTCGTCGCGTCGATTGAATGCGAGACGACGGGCGAAGAGGATTTGTCAGCGCCTAAGTTTGCGGCTGTGACTGAGCGGACGGCGACAACGCGCGGGTCAAACCTCAACGTCGTAGCGACAAGTCCGAGCGGCGAATCGGTTTTCATCAACATCATCAACCGGCGACGCGCGCCCGTCTTTAATTCCTGCTGTTCAGGAACAAGCGAAAGCTCTGCCGTGCCGACAACCGCGCCGATGGCGGCTGTTGTGGTCGGTGCGGGCACGTTGTTAACGACGTTGACGACCGTGGCGTTTGACGTTTGAGAGACAGGCTGTTTTGCGTTGCCGCTATTGTTGCCGCCTTCAATGTTTGCCAGTGCCGCGCTCTCAGCCAAAATCTTTGGTGCCGGTACGAACGTCACTTCGTCGGAGACTTTTGGCAGTTGCGACGCAGATGCTTGTTGCGTTGCAGCAATCGTGTTGCTCGTCTGTGTGGCCGGATTTGTTTGCGCAGGCGCGCGCGGCGGCGCGGGAGACTGCTCTGCGGGAACGACGACTTGCGCGGTCGTCACGGTCGGAAGCTTGCGCGCGGCGGCGAGCGCGTCTTCGCGGTCTGCGTCGCGCACCATCGCTTCCAAAGTGTCGGAAGTCGGCGCTTGCATCGTGCCGCTTGGTTTGGTCTGCTCGTCGCTCGGAGTGATTTCGGGTGCACGCAGGATGCGCGGCGTGAGCGTGATGACGACGTCGGACTGCACGTTGTTCTTGCGCGGCGCGGTAAACAGACGACCAAGAATTGGAATGAGTCCGAGCAGAGGCAGACCTTGTCGGCCATTGGTCTCGCGGTCCTGGCCGATGCTGGCGAGCATCATCGTGCGTCCGTTCGGGATGCGCGCCGTGCCCGTAATCTTGCGCTGCGTAAAGGTCGGCGTAAGGCTGTTGCCGTCGGTATCTTTCGTCTCGATGTTCATCTTGACCTGCACCTCCTGGTCTGGATAGACCTTCGGTGTGAAGTCGAGCACAAGACCTGTGTCTTCATACTGAATGACGGGATAGCCGTTGCCGAAAACGTTACTAGGCGCTCCCCCCGCTCCGCCACCAGTGTTTGGAGCAGCAGTCAATCCGTTATAGACGGCGGCGGTTTGTACGGGGACGCGCGCGCCGACTCTCGCCTCTGACTTCTCGTCATCGAAGGCATGCACCTGTGTCGAGAAGATAAGGCGCGTATTGTCTTTTCGCTGAAACAAGGAGAGCTGCGTGGCGGGAATAAGGAGTCCGATGCCGGAGCCGAGCGGTGCGGATGCGGTCCCGATGCCGACGGCGGACGCGCCGGGGCTGAGCACGCTACCAACCTGCACGCCTCCAAGGTTGGTGAGCACACTCTCGGCCCCGAGCTGATTGCCAATCTGGAGAATGTCTGTGCGCGAGACCTCGTAGATAGAGACTTCCATCACGACCTCAGCACGTTCTTTATCGACGCTTTTGAGAAGCTCGCCGATGATGCGTATGTTTTCGGGCGTGTCGCGGACGATGACGGAATTGGTTTCGGCGTTGGTGACGACCTGCGGCTGCCGACCGGCGTTGGCGGGCAAGGCCGTCTGGATGAGCGTGCGCGCATCAGCCGGTTTGATGTTGTAGAGGTAGAAGGTTTTTAAGACCAACTGCTGATACTGCGGGCGCTTCGACTGATCTGCGACGAGAATGGTGCGGCGCGAGAGCTTCTGAAAGAAGAGGCCGTAGGCCATAAAGACGTAGTCGAGCGCCTGCGCCGCCGTCACGTCGCGCAATTGAACCTTGATGTTGCGTTTGGTTTGCGAAAATTGCTGGTCGAAGACGACGTTGAGATTGAGT
>CBDUCU010000272.1:0-5583 GCA_965365725.1 uncultured bacterium
AGCCGCGCCCGCCCGCAGCCCCGCCGCCCGCCTGCCCGACCGCACCGATAACTGCCGTATCGCCTGAGAGCGCAACTGAATAACCAAAGTAATCGGCAAACGCTCCGTCTGTGGCCGTCAGCTTCGCCTGTTGTGCAAAGCCTGAGGCTTCGGATGCGCGCGTAAAGACATAAGCCGCGCCCTGAAAGAATGTGTTGCCGTTGTTTTTGAGATACGCGCCGACGAGAAGCGTGTCGCCCTCAAAAGCGAGGCTGCTGCCAAACACATCGCCCTGTGCTACGTCGTTTGCAGTGAGCGTCTGCGTCTCAGCCCAAGCCGCGCCCGTGCGTTTGAAGATATAGACTTTGCCGTCGCTTCGATTTACGCCCGTCACAGTGTTCTGCCGACCTATGGCGATGGTGTTGCCGTTGACGGCAACCGCGTAACCGAACTGATCGTTGGCAGCCGCGTCCGAGGCGTTGAGCTTTTGTTGAAAACTCCACGTCGTGCCCGTGCGCTTAAAGACATAAACTGAGCCTTGCCGACTGTTTGCGCCAACCTGATCGGCGGGCGCGCCGACGACTGCCGTGTCACCCGATATAGCGACCGAGAAGCCGAGATTATCCTGCGCCGCGCCGTCGTTTGCTTGCAGCTTGCCCTCCTGAACGAAAGCGCCCGACGCAGCCAATGATTCAAAGAGTCCGCTCTCTTTGAGCTGTTCGATAGACTTTTGATTACGCAACCCCGCCTTTTGCAAATCTTTCGTCGCCGAAACTGTTCGCACGGCGTGCAAACGGCCCGATGCAAAGACCAGCGCAGACAATGAAAGAATTGAGAGTATAACTATTAGACGCTTACTCATTTTTGTTAGCCTTTCGGATTTTTATGCTCGCGCGGCGAGCAACGCGCCCGCTAATAGAGCGCAGGCGAAATAACAAACCTCCAACCAATCAGGCGCACGCAAGCCGTCGCGCGCGGTTTGCGCATCATCGCTTTGCAAAGATCGACGGAAAGACCTCTTCATCTTTTGGAATTTTTTTACGCTCTAATGTGCGGCGAACAATCAAGTCGAAACAACGATTGGAACAACACGCGTCGAGCACATATAATGATTGTCCGCCCTCGCGCCCGCCCGTATACATCAGCGTGAGAGGCCAGCAACAAGCTTCCCGGCAAAAATGTTTTTGAAAAGGGAGCTTGTAACCGTGCCCTTCATCTATCAATCGCAAAAATTTCGGGCGCTTTGGGTCAGAGACAGATGATTTTTCTCTTCATAAATTATGAGGCAGGCAAAGTTAACCACAGAGACCGGAGAGGCACAGTTAAGTTCAAAAACTGTGTCTCTGTGGTTAACTGATCTTCCTTCGAGCTCAAGCTAAAAAGAATGGTTGATTCTGCCGACGGCGTGACAAAACTTTTGAGGCAGGCGCAAGAGGGCGACCGCGCCGCTTTGGACGAGTTGCTGCCGCTCGTTTACAAAGAGCTAAAGCGCATCGCCTCGCGACAGCTTGTTCAAGAGCGGCCCAACCACACTTTGCAGGCTACGGCGCTCGTCCACGAAGCCTATATGCGAATGGTCGATCAACACTCGGTTGATTGGCGCAATCGCGCGCATTTCTTCAGCATCGCCGCCGAGATGATGCGCCGTATCCTCGTCAACCACGCCGTCCAGCGTCGCGCGCAAAAGCGCGGTGCGGGCGAGACGCTGCTTTCGCTCGACGAGGTCTTGAGCTTCCCCAATCGTCAGACGGTCGATCTCGTCTCGCTCGACGAAGCGCTGACGCGTCTTGCGGAATTTGACCCCAGACAGGCGCGCATCATCGAGCTGCGCTTTTTCGCCGGGCTCACCAATGAAGAAACGGCTGAAGTACTCAGCGTCTCCGATCAAACCATCAAGCGCGAATGGAGAAGCGCCAAGGCCTGGCTCGCCGCACAGCTCACGTAATGCATCCCGATAGGTGGAAAGAGATTAAGCGCGTCTTTGACGAGGTCGCGGATTTGCCCGCGACCGAGCAGCGCGTGTTTCTCGATGCGGCCTGCCCGGATGCGGAGTTTCGGCGTGAGATCGAGCGGATGCTGGCGGCAGATTCTTCGACTTTGCTCGACGAGTCGCCGCTCTCTGTTTTTGCGGTCACAGACGACGACGCGCATTTCAAGGACAAACGCATCGGACGCTACCGCATCCTGCGCGAGGTTGGGCGCGGCGGGATGGGCGCAGTCTTTTTGGCGTTGCGCGACGACGGCGAATTCGAGCAGAAGGTTGCCGTCAAGATTATCAAGACGGGGTTGGGTACGGACGCAATTCTGCGACGCTTCCGTCACGAGCGGCAGATTCTCGCCCGGCTTGAGCATCCGAACATCGCGCGTCTTTTGGACGGAGGCATCTCCGAAGACGGGCTTCCCTTCTACGTCATGGAGTTTATCGAGGGCGAGCCGGTTGACGACTTCTGTCGCGCGCACGAGCTAAGCCTTGCACAGAGGCTTGAGCTGTTTCGTCAAATCTGCGCTGCCGTCTCTTATGCTCATCAAAGGCTCATCGTTCACCGCGACCTCAAGCCTTCGAACATACTTGTCACAAAGGATGGGCAGGTCAAGCTCCTCGATTTCGGCATCGCCAAAGTTCTCTCACAAGACGAGACAAGCTCTCTGCCGCGACAACAGCAGACCGCGACGCAGCTCGGTTTGATGACCCCCGACTACGCAAGCCCCGAACAATTTCGTGGCGAAGCCGTCACTACTGCGACCGACGTTTACAGTCTCGGCGTGGTGCTCTACCAGCTTTTGACCGGCGCGCTTCCATACAATCTTGCGGGGCTGCGTCTTGACGAGATGCTGCGCATCGTCTGCGAGTCAGAGCCTGTACGTCCGAGCCGCGTCTTTGCCGGTTCAACACTGGGATTTGCAAAAAATCTCTCCACAGTTTTGCACACCTCAAATGGGGGCGCGCAATCGGTTGAGACCAGACCGTCTGTTGCGCCGTCGAAAAGCCTTCGGCCTGCGACGCGCAACCCGCAGATGAAGGGCGACGTCGACAACATCGTCCTCAAAGCTCTCAGGAAAGAGCCAGAGCATCGTTACGCGTCGGTCGAACAGTTCTCAGAAGATATCGGACGCTTTCTCTCCGGCCTTCCCATACAGGCGCGCGCCGCAACTTTTGGTTATCGCGCGGGAAAATTTATCTCGCGCAACCGCGCCGCAGCCGCGCTCTCGGCGTTGATTCTCTTGACGCTGGTGGGCGGCATCATCACGACAAGCTGGCAGGCCGTGCGCGCCGAACGCGAGCGAAGGCTCGCAGAGAAGCGTTTCGAGCAATCACGCGCGCTCGCCAATTCGCTCGTCTTCAAATATCACGACGCAATCGCAGAACTGCCAAATTCATCGACCGTCCGCGAGTTGCTTCTCAAGGACGCGAGCTCTTATCTCGACTCTCTGGCCGAAGACGCGGGCGGCGACCTCTCGCTCATGCGCGAAGTCGCTTCTGCTTACGCAAAGCTCGCCGACCTGCAAGGCCGACCGCACGGCGCAAGCCTCGGCAATACGGCTGCCGCCATCGAGAATTATGAAAAGGCCGTTCGGCTGCTTGAGTCAATCGCCGCCCATTCGACAAAGAGCGCACGCATGCAGGTCAACAAAGACCTCTTGCACGTTTACGACAAGCTGCGCATGACGCTCTCGCGCGCCAAGGAGAATCTAGAGCGCCGCAATGAATTGCGCGACAAGCGGATGGCCCTGCTCGGCGAGATGCTGGCAGCCAATCCCGACAACCTCGGTTTCCGGCTCGAACTCACAAAGACGCATACGACCGTCGGCAACCGTCTGCTTCGCGCGAACTTCGATGAGGGATTTGCTTACTATAAGCAGCATATCCTGCCGGTGCTCGCAGAGGCCGAACGCATCGCGCCGGAAGCTCCGGAAACCGAGGGCATGAAGATAGAAATTTACAGCGACCTTGGTTGGTATTTCGGCGAGCAAGGCCGGCTCATCCTCGAACTCGAAGAAGGAGCGCAGGCCGCGCAGCCCTATTTCGACAGCGCTCTCGATTTTTTCCGCGAGACGGCCAAACTCTATGAGGTGCAGTATCGCCGCGACGAGTCGAACGCCGCCAACCGTCGGCGTTTCAAGATGGGCATCTGCAACGTCGGCATCTCGCTCGGCGATGCGGGCCGCGTTGAAGAATCGTTTGGTTATCTGCGCGAGTGTCTTAACCACAACATCGAACTGGCCCGTTTCGACCCAAACAATCTACAGGCCGTTTTTGACATCGCCGACTCTCTCAACTCGATTGCCGTCTATCACCGGCGCAAGCGCGATTACGCAAAAGCCAACGCACATTTTGAGCAGGCGCTTGAAAAGATGGAGAGCGTCATTAGCGCAGACCCTAAACATCATGAAGCGATCAACTACAAGCTCGAGTTATTAGTGCAGATGGGAAACACGCGCGCCGAGGCGGGAGATTTGACAGGCGCGCTGCGTCTATATGAGCAGGCCAAAAAATTTGCCGAAAGCTCTTTGACGAGCGAGCCGAGCGACCGCATCTACTATGGTCGCGTCTATCTGCATGCGGGCCGCGCGCTGATACGCTTTGCCGAGCGCGAGCCTTCGCCCGCACGGGCAAGAGAGCTTTGGCTGAAAGCGCAGGCCGAATTACAGAGAGCCGACGAAATTGTCGATGCATCGCAGGCTCTGGAAACAGCCAAACAGTTGAGCGTTATCCGCCGACAGCTCTCCAAATGTGAAAAGGCGCTTGGTTGAATCTTCTGATTCTCTTTTGCGTGAGAGATCGCGAGCAGAAACATTTCACCAGCGCAGACACGGTTAATTGAAAACTGTGTCTGCGCTGGTGGATTAAATCTGATCTGAACTAGCCGTCTGACGCATGCTTCGGCTGCCGAGCCACAGCAGCAGCGCGCTCAACACGCACGCGGCAGGCGCAACCAGAAGGCTATATCTCATCATCGAGGGCGCGGCCGTCGCTCCGAATAGATCATTCAAACGTCCGATGAGCGGTGCGCCGATGCCGTAGGCCGTGAGATTGACGGCGAAGATATAGATGCCGATGCCAAGCCCGCGCAGTTGCGGCCCGGCCACGTCGTGCACGTCAGCCGCCGCCGGGCCGAGCCACATCAAAGAGAACGCAAGCAGCATCAGGCATGCGAAGAGTTGCGCCGCAGGCGCGCTGCTAAAGAGCAAAATCAGCCACAAAGGTATCGAGGCCAGTGCGCCTACAGAACTAAAAAGCATCCGCCCGCCGCGCCCGAACTTGCGACCGAAACGGTCGGCCAGCATCCCGCCAAGGATTGTTCCCGGCACGCCTCCTGCCAAAGAAAGGATGCCGCCGACAGTTCCGATCAGAGCGATGCTGTAGCCGTAAACGCGTCCAAAAAAAGACGGCCCCCAGATTGAAAGACTGTTCGATGCAAGACCAAACAGAGCGTAACCCGCGTAGAGATAGCGCAAGGGCGCAGACTTAAAAAGTATCTTCCAATCCTTTGACGTGTGACGCGCCGGCTGAGTCTCGGTCACGCCGCGCTTCAACTCTTTAATCAGAAGCACCAGCACGGCGACAGCAAGACCGGGAAAGCCGAGCATATAAAACGCCCAGCG